>JAQYVQ010000364.1 GCA_030145435.1 Syntrophobacteria bacterium
CCTCAAGCCTCTTGCGGCGATTTGGTCCTCCTCGTCCTTCAGATACAACCCCGACCCAGGGGATTCTTCGATACCAGGAGACAGGGCGCGCGACAGGGCCTGACTGGCCCCTGTTTTGCAGTGGTGCTTCCCGGAGGCGGCCGGAAGAACCCTTCAACCGCACGTGCATGGGTCTTCACGGGCCGCAGCTCTCTCCTGGTTTCCCACAGGTTGCCAAGACCCTCAAGGAGGCCCAGGCAATGCAGAGTGCCCAGGAATACCCGGAGCTGGAAAAGGCGAAGACCAGGGTCCTCGTCGTCGAAGACGACGCCTCCCTGTGCCGGATTCTGGAGTCGTTCCTGCGACAGGAAGCCTACCAGGTCACATCCTGTAACACGGCGCCCGAAGCGTCGGAGCGCCTGAAGGCAGAGAGCTTTCATCTCGTTCTCCTGGATCTCGCCCTGCCCCCTACGAACAACGTCTCCGAAGGGCTCGCCCTGATGGAGTACTGTCTCCGGTCGGCCAAGCACACGAAAATCGTCATCATCAGCGGGGAAGGCACGGTCGACACGGCCATGGCCTGTATCCGTCAGGGCGCAGAAGACTACCTCGTGAAGCCGATCGACCTGGCCAAGCTTTCGGTCATCTTCGAACGGGCCCTGCAGAGGCAGAAGCTCGAGCAATGGACGGAAACGATCCAGAGCGAACGGGTCCGGAAGGCCAGGCTGGGAAGGCTTCTGGGACAGAGCTTCCTTATGCAGAGGGTCTATGCAAAGATCCGGCATGCTGCGGAGAGGGACGCCAATGTCCTGATCCTGGGCGAAAGCGGGACCGGCAAGGGGTTGGTGGCGGAAACGATCCACGATCTGAGCAAGAGACGTGACAAGCCCTTCGTGAAGGTGAACTGCACTGCCCTCTCCGAGGGGTTGCTCGAGAGCGAGCTGTTCGGCCACCGTAAGGGGTCTTTCACGGGAGCGATCCAGCATCGAATCGGTAAGTTCGAATTCACGAACGGCGGAACGCTCTTCCTCGACGAGATCGGGGAGATACCCCCTCAGGTCCAATCGAAACTCCTGCACGCCGTCGAAGACAAGGAAATCCAGCGGATTGGGGGAAACCAGGCCATCCAGGTGGACATCCGGATCATCGCAGCGACCAACTCCAACATCAAGGAGCTCATGAACAAGAAGCGGTTTCGTGCGGACCTGTACTACCGCCTGAACACGACCATGATCACAGTCCCTCCCCTGCGCACGAGAGACCGGGACATTCAGCTTCTGGCGGACGAGTGCCTGCGAGAGTTCAATCATTACCGATACAAAGGGTTCTCGTTGCCGGCCTCCGAGAGGCTCATGCAACACGACTGGCCCGGGAACGTGCGAGAACTCCGCTCCGTCATCTACCGGGCCATGGGCGGTGCGCCCGAGGGCGGTTGGATCGAGCCCCAACACCTTGAAATGGATACCGACCCCGAAGAAGAGGCCCCTCAGTCAGGACTGAGGAGCCTCCAGGAGAGCCTCACCCACTACGAGAGGCTCGTCATCCTGACCGCCCTGAGCCGGAATCGGGGCAACGTGAGCAAGACGGCCGAGGAACTCCGCATCACGCGGTCCGGCCTGCACAAGAAGATCATACGGCTGCACATCCGCAAAGAAGAATACGCATATGAGGAGAAAGGATAAAGGCAAAAGGACAAAGGACGGATCGGTGGCTCAAGGTTAGGAAGACTGTTCCGGAGCTCCTTCCTTTCTCTGCTTGAGCCCCCCTTGTCCTTTTCACCTTCTGAGGGATCCTGCCCGCGGTGCATCCGCCGGGACACCCACACCATCCAATCTGTAGACCCTTGGACACAGAGAACCCCCTGCTCCGGCAGGGGTACTTGTCCAAAGCCTGACAAGGCGGTAAACTGCGAGATTGAGGCCTTTCTTCGGCGAAGGCTATAGCAGAAACCACGAGCGAACACCCTGGGCCTGCGCCCCATGAACATACAGGCAGTATTCGATAACGTCCAAGACGACCTGGAGGCGGTTGAGGGGGTCCTTCACGAGGAAGGAGCCGACTCCCGCATCCCTCTTCTGTCCTCTGTGGGCGAGCACATCCTCGCTGCCGGGGGCAAGCGTTTCCGCCCCATGCTGACGATCTTGAGCGGTCGTCTCTGCGGAACCCCGGCGAGCAAGAGGATCCCTTTGGCCGCATCCGTGGAGCTGATCCACAACGCCACCCTTCTGCATGACGACATCGTCGACGAGGCCACCCTGAGAAGGGGCCGGCCGGCGGCGCACCTCGTCTGGGGGGACGACGCAGGGGTATTGACTGCCAATTTTCATTTCTCGCAGGCCTTCTCGATCATCCTGAAGGCCGGCGGCCTCCCTTCGCTCCGCGTCGTGAACAAGACCCTCAACGCAATCGTGGAAGGAGAGTTGCTCCAGTTCCTGAACGTGGGCGTGAAGGAAATGGAGGAGTCACAGTACCGGGAAATCATCCTGCGCAAGACGGCCCAGCTGATCTCCACGGCCTGCCATATCGGTGCGCTGCCCGGGAAGAAGGAAGAACTCGTCGAGCCGATGTCCCGGTTCGGCCTCGAACTCGGCATGGCCTTCCAGATGGCCGACGACCTGCTCGACTACACGGCCGATGAAAGCATCCTGGGCAAGAAAGTGGGCGCGGACTTCCGTGAGGGGAAATTTACGTTGCCCCTGATCGCCGCCCTCAGCCGCTGCGGAGATGGGGACCGTAAGGCCCTGCTCGAACTCCTCCACGGACCGCCGGAGGGCAGGGAGCAGTCCTTCGGCCGAGCGAAAAATCTCATCGAGAAGAACGACGGGTTTGCCTCGACCTACGAGGCCGCAAGAGACCACATCGACAAGGCCGTCGAGGTGGCTTCAGCCTTTCCGGCGGGAGAGGAACGGCAGTCCCTGATCGGCCTCGCCCATTTCGTCATCGACCGGGCCCATTAGGAGGCTGTCGATAAAGGGCCATCTGCGGCGTTGCACTCACCCAGCGTCAGACTCTCCTTTCGATACGGCAAGCTTCTTCCGTACCCTTCGTTTGGCCCTTCCTTTGTTCCGCCGTATCCTCTCGCGGGCCTTTTCCTCTTCTTCCTGTCTCTCGCCTGTTTGGTGTTCCAGCTTGTCGGCCAGCCTCCTGCGTGCCAGGAACCGGTTCAGGGCCTGGGAGCGACTCTCTTCGCACTTGACCAGGATCCCCGTGGGCTTGTGGGTGAGCCACACACAGCTGGAGGTCTTGTTGAGCTTCTGGCCCCCCTTGCCGGAGGCACGCACGAACCGTTCCTCGAGATCCCTCTCGAGAATCCCCAGCCGCTCGAATCTCTCCAGAAGACCCCTCTGCTTGTCGGGATGAACCGGGGTACGGACCATCACGGTTCCTCTGTGGTCATGCAACAGCCTCCAAGCCACTTCTTCAACGGTCTGCTAAGTGCCGCCTCGCCGTTTCTTCGCCTTCCCTCGACGGATCTCTCGCCAACGGGTCAGCCGGTCCCGGATCGTCTTTTCGTACCCCCGGTCCGTGGGCCGGTAGAAGACCGTTCCGG
The DNA here is from genome assembly GCA_030145435.1 of Syntrophobacteria bacterium. Lineage (GTDB taxonomy): Bacteria > Desulfobacterota > DSWW01 > DSWW01 > DSWW01 > S015-6. Next base: position 3,530 of record JAQYVQ010000364.1, read on the forward strand.
CAAGCTCGTCCGGAAGGTATTCCGCCGGGACGACCGCGTCCGGATCGTCGTGGGGGTATTCGTAGTCTCGCCCGTAACCGAGGTTGCGCATTAGCCCGGTGGGGGCGTTTCGCAGGGACAGAGGAACGGGCAGGGAGCCGTGCTCGCGGGCCGCGCGCTGCGCTCCGGACAGGGCCCGGTAGCTGGCGTTGCTCTTCGGCGCCGTGGCCAGGTAGGTGACCGCCTGCGACAGGTTCAGGGCCGCCTCGGGGAGACCGACGAAATGAGCGGCCTCTTTCGCGGAGAGGGCCACGGACAGGGCTGTTGGGTCCGCATTGCCGACATCTTCGGAGGCAAAGATCACCATTCGTCTCGCAATGAACAGAGGGTCCTCACCGCCCGCCAGCATACGGGCCATCCAGTAGAGCGCAGCATCCGGATCGCTTCCGCGCAGGCTCTTGATGAAGGCTGAGATCAGGTTGTAGTGTTCCTCCCCGGCCTTGTCATAATACAGGGCGCGGCTCTGCAGGGCCTCCCGGACATCTTCAACCCGGAGCGTCCGGTCGGAGGGCCCTCGGTTTTCGAGGAGGGTCGTTGCAACCTCGAGCGCGTTCAGGCCGCGGCGTGCATCCCCCTGGGAGGCCTTGCAGAGAACCTCCAAGGCGTCCTGGTCGATACTGAGGCCCAACCCGCCCAGGCCCCTCTCTCGATCTTCCAGGGCCCGTCGGACAATACGGGCCATCTCGGGGGGGCTGAGAGGGTTGAGCACCAGCACTTCTGTCCTCGACAGGAGCGCCTTGTTGATCTCGAAGGAAGGGTTTTCGGTGGTCGCGCCCATCAACAGGATGCCCCCGTTTTCCACATGGGGGAGGAATGCATCCTGTTGCGCCTTGTTGAACCGGTGGATTTCGTCGACGAACAGGACCGTCTGTTTTCGGTTTCTGCTCCACTGGTAGCCCGACTCACGAAGAACTTCGCGAATCTCTTTGACTCCGGAGAGCACGGCCGAGAAGGCAACCCAGTAGCTGCCCGTCCCCTTGGCGAGCACATGGGCGAGAGCCGTCTTCCCGCACCCCGGGGGGCCCCAGAAGAGCATCGAAAACAGCTTGCCCCGCTCAACAGCCTCCCGCAAAACCTTCCCGGGCCCGAGGAGATGTTCCTGTCCGACCACCTCTTCCAGACACCTCGGCCGCATTCGTTCCGCAAGGGGCCGTCGTTCCTTCCCCTCCTCCCGCCCCTCAATTTCGAACAGCTCGCCGGTCTCGTCCTTCATCGAAAAAGGTCACCCCTCTGCGCGGACATTCGCCGGAAAGACATCGTCATGCGCTTTTCTCCTTTTACCTCCTTTCTGCGGAATACACAATTTCCGTTGGCCCCCGCTCTATCTTTTGCTCGTCCTCGTCGTCGTCCTCGTCCTCGAATTCAGGCGCGAGCACGAAAAGGGAAAAGGGGTAAAGGGCAAAGGCCAAAGGGATGGTCTTCGTATTGTACATGGAAATCGCCGACAGCCACCCATTTTGGGGTCTTCACCGCTTTCCCAGCCCCGGGCACGGGTGGCGGGACTGACCCCTGATCCCCGATCCCTTTATCCTTTCACCTTTTGCCTTTGCCCTTCGGGTCCAATAGACAGCCACAAACGGAGTGTGCTATTAGGGTAAGATTTGGAGGTCTTCCGGGCTGAGCGTCAACCAAGATACCCGAAGAATGATATGGAACGCATCGGAATTATCGCGAAGATCAAGCAGGACAAACACGTTAGCCAGACCGTGACGGACCTCGTCCGGTGGCTCTCCGACAGGCAGATACAACCCGTACTGGACGAGGAAACCGGAAAACAGCTGGGGCACCCGGATTGTCTTCCGAAGTCGGAGCTGCCCACCGCCACCGAGATGCTCGTGGTGCTGGGAGGTGACGGCACCCTCCTGAGCGTGGCCCGCCTCATCAAGGGACGGGACGTCCCCATACTCGGCGTCAACCTCGGCAGCATGGGATTTCTCTCAGAGGTAACGATCGAGGAGATGTTTCCCGTCCTCGAGCAGGTGCTGAACGGCAACTACCGGATCGACCGCAGGATGATGTTGAAGGCACAGATCCTCCGCCAGGGAACCTGCATCACAGAGGAATCCCTGTTGAACGACGTGGTCATCAACAAGAGCGCCCTGGCCCGCATTCTCACCCTCGAGGTAAGGGTGGACGGCACCTACCTGACCACCTTCCAGGCAGACGGCCTCATCCTTTCGACACCGACCGGCTCTACGGCCTACTCCCTTGCAGCAGGCGGTCCGATCATCTACCCGTCCCTTTCCTCGATTCTCCTCACGCCCATCTGTCCCCACACCTTGACAAACCGGCCGATCATCCTGCCAGTGGACTCCACCGTTGAAGTCACACTCCGGTCCGAAGAAAGGGACGCCTACGTCACCCTGGACGGCCAGTTGGGGCTTCCCTTTCTCGAGAACGACGTGGCCAAGATACAGCAGTCCGAGTACACCGTGCCGCTGGTTAAGTCCCCCTTCAAGGACTACTTTGAAGTCCTTCGCACCAAGCTGAAGTGGGGGGAGCGCTAGCCCGAGGGGTCACTGGGGGATGCTTCGAGAACTCTCCATAGAAAACCTGGCCATCATCGAGGAGGCGAGGATCGTCTTCGGTAAGGGGCTAAACGTCCTGACCGGAGAAACCGGTGCGGGCAAGAGCCTTCTGGTCGCCGCACTCGAGCTCGTTCTGGGGGAACGGGCAAAGGCGGAATGGATTCGGGCCGACGCAGAAGAGGCACGGGTGGAAGCGGTGATCGACCTGGAGGACACGCCGGAACTGTCCGAGATACTCGCCGACGCCGGTCATGCGGCCACGGACATACTGGTGATAAGGCGAACGGTGACTCGGTCCGGGAAGAACCGGGTGTACATAAACGACCGGGCCGCCACGCTGAGCTTCCTGGAGAAACTCGGACAACGACTCGCTGACATTCATGGACAGCACGAGCATCAGTCGCTGCTGCGGGTGAAGAGACACCGGGAACTCCTGGATCGATTCGGGGAACTGGTGCCCTCCCAGAGACGGGTGGCCGACCTCACCCGCTCCGTGCGCGATCTTCGACAGCAACTGGCCCGTTTGGAGACCCAACAGGAGCAGATGGTGTCGGAGAGAGATCTGGCCCTGTTTCAACACGAAGAAATCTCCCGGGCGAACCTTGAGATCGGGGAAGAGGAGGATCTGGAACGTGAAAGGGGGCGGTATCTCCACGCGGAACAACTCCTCGATGTCTGCGGGGAAGGGGAACGAAGGCTGTACAGTGACCCGGATTCGGTCGTGGACACCCTGAGCGGGATCCAGAAGCGGGTCGAAGAAGCAAGGCAAATCGATGGGGCCTTTTCCAAGCCGGCCGAGCTGTTGGAAACGGCGCAGCACTACGTGGAGGAGGCTGCCCGGCATCTCCAACAACAGGCATCGACCGTGCAGGGAGACCCCGACCGCCTGGAACAGATCGAGGAGAGGCTCGGCCTTCTCCATCAACTGAAACGAAAGTACCATCGCTCCGTGGAAGAAATGCTGGCCCTGGGACAGGAACTGGCCGGGCGAATCGAGCGGATGGACAGCTTCGAAGAGGACTGTCGCGAATTGTTGGCGAAGATCGACCGGGAGGAGTCGAAACTCGTCGAGACGGCTCGCGCTCTCTCCGAGGCACGGAAGAAGGTCGCCGCGAAGCTGGACAAAGCGATCGAAAAGGAACTGCAAGCTGTCGGAATGAAGGGAACCGGCTTTCGGGTCGATGTCCGGCCCGTCCCCTCGGACCCATCCGGCAAGGCGTCGGAGGGGATTCAGCTCGGGGAGCACAGAATCGACGCCTCAGGGATGGATCAGATCGAGTTTCTCATCCGCCCGAATCCCGGTCAGCCCTTCCGGCCCCTCCAGCGAATCGCCTCGGGTGGAGAGCTCTCCAGGATCATGCTGGCCATAAGGAATGTGCTGCGACGTTCGGACGGGTTGCCCACCCTGGTTTTCGACGAGGTGGATGCGGGCATCGGCGGGGCGGAGGCAGAATCGGTGGGCGCCCGGCTGAAGCGGCTCAGCGAAGATTTCCAGATCCTGTGCATCACCCATCTTCCTCAGATTGCGGTCTTTGGGGACACGCACCTGAAGGTGTCGAAGCAAGTCGAGGACGGGCGCACGCGTTTCCTCGTCGACACGGTAGAAAGAGCGGAGCGGGAAAGAGAAATCGCGAGAATGCTCGGGGGCTTCAAAATCACGAAGAAGACCCTGGCACATGCACGGGAGATGCTGCAGGAAAAGGCTCCCACGGAGATCCGATGATTCGAAAAGCGCGCATGACCGAAGTCCCCCTGATCTACAAAACGCTCGAAATCTCAGCGAGGAACGGTGAACTGCTGCCCCGTTCTCTCGGAGAGTTGTACGACTCGATCCGGGATTTTCAGGTCTACACAGACGAGCAGGGCCAGTTGCGAGGCTGTTGCGCCCTCCACCCGACCTGGGAAGACCTCGGCGAGATTCGCTCCCTGGTCGTCAGCGAGGAAGCCCGTAAGAAGGGAATTGGCAGAAGCCTGGTGAACCGTTGCCTCGAAGAGGGCAGAGAACTGGACCTGCAACGCATTTTCGTGCTCACCTTCAACTCCTCTTTCTTCCAAAGGTTGCAGTTTGTCCCGATCTCCAAGTCACTTCTTCCCCACAAGATATGGGCCGAGTGTATCCGATGCATACACTTTCCGGATTGCAAGGAAGAGGCCCTCATGCTGGAACTCCGAGAAGACTCCTCAGAATAAGGTTCAAGGTTTCGTCCCAATTGGCCGAATGATAAGGTAAATGCCCGAATTGTAACGAAAAGGGGGCTCGATCTTCCCTTTGCGTTGGATTTATGGTACTATTGTTTATGTGTAATAGAACCAAAAAGAATGCTTCCCATCGTGTTCGATTCTCCTCGTTGACGCATCGAGGGAGGATGTAAGTGGCGTTACAGAAACGATACAGATTATCCCTCGCGACATCTGAGGCAAAAGGCGCGAAGCAGATCGAGATCGGTTTGCCCCTTCTCTGCCTCCTGATGGTCGCGGCCGTGCTTCTGTCGGGCACGATTCTGTGGGGATCCTGGATCGCCCTCCACTCCGTCCAGAACGAGAAACGGTATCGAGCCGAAATCGACAACCTCCAGGAACAGAACCAGGCGCAAGCCTTCCACATCCAGCAGTTCACGGACACGCTCGGTCATCTGACCGGACAGATGGAGAGGCTGCAGAACTTTTACGCAAAGCTGAAAATTCTGGCCAATCTCGACTTGCAGGAACCCCAGGACCCGTCCATTGCCGCCGGAGGCCCCCAGCCCGACACCCGGGAAATCAACATGTACCTCGAGGAGGGCCTGAAACAGCAAATTCAGAGGGTACACTGGGAAATGGAAGAGTTGCAGATGCTGGCGGAAATCCAGGAAAGGAACGCCTACAAGGTCGAAAGATTCTTCGACTCCCAGCGTTCTTTGCTCGCCTCCACGCCTACGATCTGGCCTGTCCGGGGCTGGGTCACCTCCTCTTTCGGACAGCGCGTGTCGCCCTTCACGGGCAGGCTCCAGATGCACGAAGGACTCGACATCGCCGCCCGCCCCGGCACCCCGGTCAAGGCCTCCGCGGAGGGGATCGTGAT
>JAQYVQ010000398.1 GCA_030145435.1 Syntrophobacteria bacterium
CCCATGGCCTTCAGGAAGCGAAAATACTCACCGGCCGGGACCTCGTTCAGACTCACGCCGATGAAGGCGGCGCAGAAGCCCTGGAGCAGGTTGTGAACCTCGGGATGGTTTGTGTATTGACACAACCACTCCTCAAAGGAAATCGTGTCCGAGGGTTCCCACCAGGCAAGGGCACGCTTGAAGTGATCGAGGAGCCTTTCGCCTTCTGAAGCATCCCCCGTAGCGAATTGCAGCATGCCGAGCAGGCCACCCCCTCCTTCCGGTGGCACGTCGTACTCCCCGTGGCGCAGCCTGTACCGGAATCCCCCCTGGCCTTCCCGGACGTTGAAGGGCGCCTCCATCATCCGAAAGGTCTCATGGAATGCGCTTCGCTCACCGAAAGGGACCATGATGGCGCCGGTCGTCACTTTGCACCCATGGAGGTCGCGAGTAGAGAATCGGCCCCCCAATGTCGACAGCTTCTCGACGACCTCTACCTTGAGACCCTCTGCCACGAGCCTTGCAGCCACACAGAGTCCCCCGACACCGGAACCGATGACCAGAGCGTCCACTTTTCGGCTAGGCATGTCTATTGTCCCCGTGTCTCCTTTTAGTTAGAGCACGAACATCTCGATAATGCGCTATTCCCTCTCCCTTGAGAGGGTGTCGATGAATGGAGCGTTTCTACTCCGCCGTCATTCCCGCGAAAGCGGGAATCCCTAAGCTCCTGAAGCCACTGGATTCCTGCCTTCGCAGGAATGACGGCAAGGTGGAGATACTCCGTTTATCGACACCCTCCAAAGGCGATAAGGGATTTCACGTTAGGCGATTTCAAATATCTCCTTGTCATACTCGACATACAAGGCGCCCTCGGGACAGAATTCCACACAGCAGTAACAGGAGATGCACTTCTTCGGGTCGATGACCGGGAAGTCTGCAAAGGAAATGGCCTGTGCGGGACAGGATTCATCCCCGCAGAGCCTGCAGAGAACGCATTTCTCTTCATCCAGTTTGGGCCGAATTCTCGTGATCTCCTCGTAGGGATTGAACGCCCGATCAATCGCGGCGAAGGTCGGCGGCTTCTCAAAAGTTGGGAGAACCTCGAAGTCACCCGTCACGTCGATCTTTTCCACATCGATCTCACCCAATCCCTGTTCCCATGCCATTTCAAGTTTCTTGATGGCCCTTGGATCCCACCCCATCATGGTCGTGATCACCACATCGACTTCAAACCCATTCGTTCCGGCAACGATCTTCCCGACTCGTCTCGGATTACCGTGTGTGGGCCCACCCCCCTCCATGGCGACGATCGCATCAACGATGTTTAAGTCAGGGGTTCGGTATTTGTACAGATCGAGCCACAACTGGGTAAGCCTCTTCAGGCTCTTGGACTCCAGGTGGTATCTCGCCTTCTGGGCACCCACGACGTAACCGTACAGGTTCTTGACGCAACAAGAGAGGCCGCAAAGAACGTGGGTTTTCATCTTGGGGATGTTGATCACATAATCGACATCCATGACCTTCCTCGACAGGAAGACCCTCGGGATGATCTCGGAGCCGATGTCAACGAATTCCCCGCCCTTGCTGATGTTACAGTAGAAGTCGCCCGCGAGTTCCAGGATCCCCGACATCTTGATCGTGTGCATGGCGCCCGTGTCCAGATTTCCCGGGTTGTCCCCGATTACGACGTCGCTGGTTTGCTCGAGACAGGCATCCAGAACGGCCTTGACCACCCTCGCATCGGTCAGTGCCGATTTCTCCGGCCCAACGGCCGCTCCGAAATTCGGTTTGATCAGGACGCTCTTTCCCCTCAGATCCACCTCGAACTCTTCGAAGAGATGATCGATAGTCCTGCGCAAGCTCTCGAAGTCCGCATTCCTGACAACCACCCTGGACATCGCGTAACCTCTCGTGCAAGTCGAACCGGCTGACGGGGAAAAGAGGAACGGTTCTGCAGGGAACCGTGTTATCTCTGACTTCGGATACGCTCCTCCATCGGTCGGAGGCTGGGGTTCCGGGAATCTGCGCAGTTTCTGGCGGGCGTGCGCACCACCCGGGGTCAAATCTCCTGCCCTGCCACAAAACCTGCGGTAATCGCCTCCTGAAGCTTGGCGGGTTCTCCGCAATCACCGACCACAAAGACCTGAGGAATCTTTCCTTCAAAGGTGTCGGCCAGTTCCTTGTTGGTCGTGATGTTGATCGGCACCACGGTATCCGCCTCGATGAAATGGGGCGACCCTTCCCGGACTACCTTCACCCCCTTGTCTGTTATTTCCACAACTTCTGCCTTGGTGAGCAGTTCAGCGCCCGCTTCCTTCAGGTTCTTCAGAAAGACCCATCGGTGGATGATGTCGATGTCGCTGCCCATCCGCTTGGAAGCTTCAACGATGGCAACATGCTTGCCATTCTCGGCCAGGGTTTCCCCCAGTTCCACTCCGGCGAATCCGCCACCCAGGATGGCCACCCGCTTCCTGAAGGGGAAGGGGAATCGAAGAAGCCGTCGCAACAGCTTGGGATTGTAGAAGAACCGGACAAACAGTGCCGCACCCAGGGAAAGGAATCTTCGCAACAACCCACCCTTCTGAGGGAAACGCCCCCCCAGGATCGACTCTGCATCGCTGCGGCTCAGCACGATATCCTTGTCGATACCCGGCACCTCCAGAGGAGCCGCCCTGCCCCCTTGCGCGACCACGAGCACATCAGGGTTCACCTCTCTGACCATTTCGGGAGTCACTTCGGTGTTAAACCTGACGTCGATGGAGAGCTTCTTGACCTCTCGGGTCATGTAGCGCAAGACAGGACCGATCCGAGGGTTGGTGATCGAACTCAGGAGCATGGCGCCACCCAATTTCGGCTTCTGCTCGCAGAGCGTCACGCGGTGGCCCCGCAATGTAGCAATCCGGGCCGCCTCCATTCCGGCGGGCCCACCGCCCACCACGAGAACACGCTTGTTGTCCTTGGCGGGTCGTTCTTCCGGGTACTTCCACTCTCTACCCATTCGCGCGTTCACCGTGCAGTGCACCGGGGGGTTGTCCGAGGCCGCCATACAGCGGCAGCAGTTCATGCAAGGCCGGATGTCATCGAGTCGGCCTGTCTGGGCCTTGCGCGGCAATTCCGGATCCGCTACCAGCGCGCGTGCCATGTAGACCATGTCCACACGCCCTTCCGCCACCACCCGCTCTGCCACATCGATGTCCTGGATCTGGGTGCCGGCGGCAACGGGTATGTTCACCACGCTCTTGACCCCTTCGGCCAGATGGACCCAGGATCCCTGGGGCACCTGCGTCTGGATCATGGCAACGTTGGCGTTGTGCCAGCCCGCCATCACATCGATCTGATTCATCCCAGCCTTTTCCAGCATGGGCGCCATCTTCTTCGTATCCTCCAGGTTGTATCCCTTCCCGTCGAGCAGGTCGGCCCCGCTGATACGGCAGAGGATCGGGAAGTCGCCGCCGGTCTTCTTCTTGATATTCGCGATAATCTCGAGGAAGAGACGCATCCGATTCTCCAGACTACCGCCGTATTGATCCGTGCGCTTGTTCGTTGCCGGTGACATGAATTGGGCGGTCACATAGCCCACGGCAGCGATGATTTCCACCGCATCGAACCCTGCCTCCTGTGTCCGCCGGGCGCAGTCACCGTAAGCCTCCACGATCTGCTGAATCTCATCGACCGTCAGTTCCCTCGGCATCGTCGGTTCGAGAGGCCCCCCCATCCGGAAGGGGGTACCGGGACGTCCCCAACAAGTCAGTCCGGAAGGGCTGACCAGTTCCACCGGACTGTCCCCAAAACCCCAGCTGTATCCCACCCCCATCTGGGTGTAGAGTCGCGCACCGTAAGGACGAACGGACTCCGCCAGGTCCTTCAGCCCCGGAATGAACCGGTCGTCGTACAGCCCCAGCATCGGGTCCTCGATCAGCCGGGTGGGCGTACAACTGACACCCATCAGCGCCACGCCGCCCTTGGCCCGCTCCACATAGAACGCCTTGGCCGCCTCCGACATACCGCCATCCTCTCCCATGGCGATGGCCATGGCAGGCATCTTGATCCGGTTCTTCAGTTCCATGTTTCCGACCATGATCGGTTCAAACAGCTTCGTAGGTTTCTTGCGCGTCATTGTTTCTCTCCGCAGGTGCTTTTCAAAATGAATTTCTACCCTCCGCCGGGTACACAATCACTTCTTCCTGAACTGTTTTGCGAGTGTTATTTGCAGGGGTTCTATGAGTGATTTCAATCCGTCCTGGAAGTCCTCGCTGTCCACAGAAAGGAAGAACCCTGTTTTCTCGAGGGCTGAAGTGAAATTCCGACGATCCTCTTCGGGAAGCCTCTCCAGCCAGGCGGAAGAAATCTGTTTGATCAAGTCATTGAACTTGGACTGCAGGCGACGCCCGGCCACGTCCAGTTCAATTTTCACCATACGCCGGTCCGTCCGAGAGTGCCGCCTCTTTACCAGACGTTTGTCCTCCATTTTGTCGAACACATTCGTGAGGGTGGACAATGCCAGCCCCGTCCTCAGAGACACCTCCTTGATGGAGATAGACTCTTCGTCCAGGATCTGCAGGACCACCTTCTCATTCGTTGAGAGAGCAGACCCCAAGAACTCGTCCAGGCTGCTCAATAGGATGATGTACGTCTTTCCCATGAGGTTGACATAGTCCTGGATAACCTTCACTCGTTCGTTTTCCTTCACGAAAGGGCCTCCTCACGGCTCCATTTATTTCTGTTTTCAAATACTACCATTTTCGTAATAATACTGTCAAATTCCGCTTCACCGTGGACTCAAACATGGTACCGATAGTACATGTTCTTAGCTTCCTTCGCCGTCTTGACCAGATAGAGGCGCAGGTTCGGTTCTTTGATCAATGTACGGACGATCTTGAAGATGTAGTAAGCCGCTGCGACAAGAATCACCCACTTCAACAACGTTATCATGAAACCCATTGTGCTCTCCTTTTCTCCCCTTTGGTCCTTCTTCTTCCGTTCCCCAACTCGTAAATATTACAGAGAGGGCAGGTCCTTCTCGATCAGGTCCGCCGAAATTCCACCACTGGCGATCGTCATCACTACCCCGCCACCCGGATGGGTGGAGGCACCGGTCAAGTACAGACCCTCGATGCTCTTGGACCGGTTGGAGGGCCGGAAGATCATGGTAGAGGGGATATCGTTCTGAAGCGCATAGACCGCCCCCTCAGGACTCAGAAGCCTGCGTTCGAAGTCCAGGGGAGTGGACAGGTTCTGGTAGACAATCTGATCACGGATTCCCGGCCAGAGGGTCTTGTCCACATACCCCAGAATCAGATCCGTGTATTCTTCCTTGCGCTCGTCCCAGGTCCCGTGGTCCAGATGATAGGACCCCATGGCCCCCACATTCACGACGTGGTGGCCCTCCGGCGCCAGCGACGGATCCGTTTCCGTAGGCCAGGCGACCAGAGTGACAGGATCCGCCGGAAAGCGACCGGCCAGGAAGTACTTCTCCCACATCTCGTTCATGGTCTGAAAACGGCCCAACTGCAGATTGTGATGGGCTCGCAGGGGCACATCCCCCTTGATCCCGAGGTAGATCATCGGCATGCACAAGGAGAGTTTGTAGCTCTCGACTCCTTTCTTGACCCGCGTTGGGAGATGCTCCTCTCCGATCAGGTTCAAGTACAGAACCTTCGCGTTGATGTTGGACACCACAACCTTGGCACCCAGCTTGGTCCCGTCCTTGAGCACCACACCCCGGGCCTTCCCGTTCTGGACGATCACTTTGGTGACCTCGGTGTTGAGCCGCAGCTCCACCCCGTACTCCTGGCCCACGTTCAGGATCCCCTGGGGCACGGAAATCATGCCGCCCATGGGGTAGTAGATCCCCTCATGCTCCGAGTATGTGATCCCCGCATACAGGCCCGGACAGAGCCGTGGTGGCAAACCGAGCCAGAAGGACTGAAATCCCAGCGAGTCCAGGGTCGTCTGGTGTTTGAACCACCTCTTGATGAGGACCTCATAGGTCAGGTAGAAGTTGGACATGTACTTGAGCATCTTCGGCGAACGCATGGTCATCTTGAGCATGCTCTTCCAGGACTGCATGTCACTGTGAAGGAAGTGCTGCATCCCTTCCTCTGTGCTCACCTTCCAGTAAGCGCAATACTCGCGCCATCCTTCCGCGTCCTCAGGGGAGTAGGATTTGATCAGTTCGTACATGGCATCGAAGTCGGTGGGAATCTCCAGATAGTTTCCCTCCGGCGTCCGGAACGAATACATGGGCTCGCACTGTCGAAAATCGATGTAATCTTCACGCTTTCTCCCAAGGCGTTCAAAGATGAGATCAACACCTTCCGGCATTTCCACGATCGAGGCTCCCGTGTCAAAATGGAAGCCATCCGCTTCAAACGTGGAACAGCAACCCCCGATGATGTCGTTCTGTTCCAGCACAAGTGTCTTCATCCCCTTCTTGGCCAAAAGAGACGCGCAGGAAATGCCGCCGCACCCGGCCCCAATCACAATGGCGTCGTAATCCGTCGTTCCCATAACAGTTCATCTCCTTTTAAAGAACACTCTCTTCCTCATCCTGACGAGTGGGTAAACAGGGATCTGTGGCTATGTTTCCCCCGTGGCACTCCAGCTATTCGGTGCTGTTCGGGGTTCCCTCGGAGATTTGTGCCGGGCGACTTTGTAGGGGGAGGGAGAGACGGAGCCCAAGCAAATCGGAGAGGGAGCCCCGAACAGTACCGAATGGTGAGGATCACCTGCAACATAGCCATAGTTCCCTGTTTGCCTGCTAATAGAGCAGCTGACGCCAGAACCCTCCATAGATGCCCTTGGACACGATCCGCCCGGACATGGCCGAAAAGACGACCCCTGCGGGCCACGTCGCATATTGCCCCGCCATGAACATGTTCTTGTAGGGCGTCCGAAAACGGGCGTATTCCTTCGCCATGTGACACTTGAGGGAATCAAGGGTCCACCCCATGATCGCGCCCTCCGGATTCAGGGTCCATCGGGAGAAGGATCGGGGCGTGGCCATTTCCTTGTACACGATCCTCTCCGAAAGCCCCGGAATGATGTATTCCGCTTCACGGATGATATCGTCCAACACCTTCTTCTTGAGCTTCCTGTACTGGGGCGTACGGGCAAAGGGGTCATCCGTGCCGGTCGCCCAGCCGTTCTGCCAGTGGTAGGAGTTGTTTACCTGTATGTTCAGAGAGCTCATCCCCTTCGGAGCCAGGTGAGGCAAATGAAGAGAAGGGGCACTGATCATGGTCCACCCCTTTTTGTGGGCTTCCGGGTCGTACATGTCCAAGCCTGCTGATTCGTACGTGCGCCAGTACAGGGTGTGATGCTCCTTCATGTGCTTCTTCAACTCCTCGGCATCCATATCGAGCCCCAGGAAGGCGGAACAGATCGACTGGGAGACCGGTGCTGCCGTGGTGATCTGCCGGTCCCTGTAGGGCCACCGGCTCGGGTCGTCCAGCATCTCGTTGATCAGTCGCTTCGGGTTGCCCGTGTTGACGTAATGGGGTGCATGGAATCGCTCTCCCTTTGAGGTCTCTACGCCTGTAACCCAGGGACCCGAGGTAATCACCTTGTCCACTGTCGACTTGAGACGGACCTCCCCTCCACGCTCCTGGTAGGCATCGGCCAGCTTGTTCATGAACCCCTGAAGCCCCGCACTGGGATACCAGTAGTCATTGACATATGTGTGCCAGAAGGTCATATGCATCATGAGAAGCATGTTTTCGGCACCATTCACCCCGAACAGGTAGGACAGGCGGGGATCATCCGGGAAATACTCCAGGGCCTTTTCTTCCCCGGTCATGGTCATCATCTTCATGCCCATGGTGCCCATGGAGGCCGAGTTGACGAAACTCCTCAAGTTGGCTCGCACTTTCTCCTTGCCGTCGAGCAACAAGTTGAACGACCCCTGTCCCATCAGCTTCCCCATGGACTCGCACTGGGGTTTGATGAAATCAAACCACTTGTCCAGTTGGGCCTTGGATCCAGGAAAGGCCTTTTTGAAATCATCCCGCATCTGGTCATAGTCGTACATCATGACGTCACAGTCGGGCGTCACGAAACGGAACCTTGCCCGAATCCAGTCCTCAGGCTCGTAAACGCCCAACTCTTTCAGAATCGGGAACAGGATCCCAACGTCCTCGGTAGACTGGTCTCCGCAATCGAAATAGAAGCCTTTGCGCCAGATCCCGGCCATGTTGCCGCCAACCTGGTTCCCGTGCTCCAGGATGACGGATCGCTTTCCCATCTTCTGCAGGTAGAGCCCTGTACAGAGGCCGGCAATGCCTCCGCCGATGATCACAACATCAACCTTGTCCGTCATGTTCCCCCTCCTTCTAGCGGGGTAACTTGGGAATATCGATATGTTTCACCGGCACAAATCTCCGAGGGAACCCTGGACAGCACCAAACAGCTTGAGTTATCCCAAGGAAACATAACGACAGTTGCCAGTTTACCCACCAGCCTGAATCGTTAGCCTTTTGTAGACATCTGGCCATTAGCAGTCCGTCCACCTTGGGGGCGGAGGGACAGGACCTGACCCCTGACCCCTCCCATTTTGCCCTTGTACCTACTCCGTGAGCCAGGCGTCGATGGCCATTGCCGCACGACGACCATCGGCTACAGCTTCTACAACTGTTCCTGCGCCCCG
>JAQYVQ010000429.1 GCA_030145435.1 Syntrophobacteria bacterium
CGTTCTTCTCCCCCCAGTTGTACCCCGCGAGTGCCGTGGTCCAGGACCCGAACATCTCGTACAGGTCTTTCAGATAGGCTGTCGCCGCCATGGTCGAACGCGTGAGGTCGCGCCTCTCGTCGATGTAACCATCCACCTTGAGTCCGTAGCGCTTTGCCGTGCCCTCTATGAACTGCCAGTATCCCACCGCGCTCGCTGAACTCCTCGCCCGGGAGGCCAGCCCGCTTTCGGCTACGGGCACGTACTTCAAGTCCTCCGGCATCTCCTCCATCTCCAGGATCACCTCGACGATCGAGTTGCACCTGGCGGCCCGCTTCATGTATGTGACCAGGAGCCCCTGCCTGTCCAGGAGATAGTAGAATTCGTACTCCAGCCTCTCTTTAACGTCCTCTCTTTCCAGAGGTACCTGCTCGCCGCAGAGGCTCATCTGCTCAGGGACCCGAAAACTGGAAACCGGAGGACGGGGGTTCGGGATCTCCGTAGGGACCTCCGTAGGGACCTCCGTCGGGACTTCCGTCGGGACCTCCGTCGGGACTTCACTTCCCGCCGTCGCGGGCAGGACCAGCAGGACGACTGCGATACCGCTAAGAAGAAGATGCTTCAATGCTTTTCCCTTCGTGTTTCCGGACGCGTTAGAGGAAGGCCTTTCCTTCGCCCCGGTAGGTCTGGACCCGGTCGACGATGCGATTCTCGCCGACCAGGAAGAATGAATTGAATCGTTCCGTTATCTCACCCGCCTTGGCATGCTGGAAGAAGATCGGGTCCCCGAGGCACAGGGCGGGGCACTCCTTGGGAAGCTTGAGCGGAGTCTGTACCTCACCGGCGCCTTCAAAGGGCAGGAAGGAGCAACCGTGGGGCAGGAAGGGCACCGGTAGCTTGTCCTCGCCTACGGGCCCGGAGGCCACATACCCGCCCCCGTGACAGGTGACGATGCCTTTTGCCGGCCTGCGTACGATCTGCAGGGCGAAGAAGGCGGAGGGCACGAACGTGACCTCCTTGAAGTGCTGGAACAGGCCGGGGGCGTAAAAGGCCGAGCCTGCCGTCACCTCCGTGACCGACGGGTCCCCGCCGGTGGACAAGAGGCTGCCGCTCCCGCCGCCGTTTACGGCGCGGAGTTCGAGGCCCTCCTGCCGGAGCCTCTCCACGACGCTTCCTCTCCGTTCGGTGAGTTCCCGTACGGATGCCTTTTTCAAGGTTCTCAAGATTCGGCTCTTGACCCGCGCATCCGGAAGATCGTCGTTCAAGCCTGCAATGTGGGCCTCGTACCCCATGATCGAGTCGATGCGCACGCCCGGGCAGCTTTCGGACCTGCGTACGAGCGCCAGTGCATCCTCGATGGTTCGTATGGGGCTGCGTCTCACGCCGAGGTGGAGCGGGGTCTTCATGGGGCGATACGACATGTCCACCTCCATGCACGCGCCCAGCACCACGCCACCCCTTTCGCCCGTCCGAGACAGGCGCTCGAGGTGATCCTCGGAATCCACGATCAGGGACACGGTCTTCCCTGCCCGGATCAGGCCCGCAAACAGGTCCAGGTCTGTGGGCTGAACCGTCGGGTAGGAGACGATGAAATCGTCGAACCCCTTCTCGGCCAGGAAGGCGGTCTCTTCCATGGTGAAGGTCATCACGCCCTGGAACGCATCGCCGCCCGTCTCAAGGATCCTCCGGAGGAGTTCGACGCATCGGATCGATTTCGAGTGGACCCGGATCGTCTTCCCCGTCTGCCTCTGGGTCGAGGCGACGAAATCAACGTTCCGGTCGAATTTTTCGAGGTCCACAAAGGCGAGGGGAAGCCTCTCGCCCCGGAAGATCTCCC
>JAQYVQ010000456.1 GCA_030145435.1 Syntrophobacteria bacterium
TCGCCACTCCCGAGAACGAGGGCTACTTGTTGTATATCGCTGAAAACGGCACGGCGAGCGACGTCGAGAGTCTCGTCAGGGCCTACCGACGGGCTTCCCGGGGGGAGGACTTGGAGGAGGCTCGGCGCCATCGGGAGGAAAGGTACCTGGACATGTACACCGATGAGGATGGGATGGTGGTAATTCGGGGCAGGCTGCCGCAGGATGTAGCGGCCTTGTTGGAGAAGGCCCTGGAGGCAGCTATGGATTCGCTCAGAGAGGAGGAAAAGAGGGAGCAGACGGACGGTGACGATTCAGCGGAATCGTCGGATGGGGCAACACCGCCACGGGGCCAAGGGATTCCCGCCTGCGCGGGAATGACAGACGGTGTGGACGATTCAGCGGAATCGTTGCGGGGATCAATGACGACAGGGAGCCTGGGGATCCCCGCCGGAGCCTGCCCCCGCAAGTTTCAGGCTGGGGCGGGGATTACAGACGGGGACTTTGCCCAGAGACGAGTCGACGCTTTGGGGCTCTTGGCCGAGGCTGCGTTGGGCAATGGGCCTGGCAAGATGGAGCGAGGGGAGCCTTATCAGGTCATGGTGCACGTCGATTCGGCAATTCTTGCCGGTCGATCCGATGACGGACTTTGTGAACTTGAGAACGGAGAGGGGATTTCCGCGGAATCGTGTCGAAGGCTGGCTTGTGACTCACCTCATGTTGCCGTTGCTCATGACACGGAGGGGAATGTGCTGCACATGGGGCGCAAAGCCAGGAGGATCTCAAAGCCATTGTGGAGGGCGCTCATCAGCCGGGACAGAACTTGCCGGTTTCCCGGTTGCGACAGAACCAGACATCTGCAAGCCCACCATATCGAGCACTGGGCCAAAGGAGGCGAGACAAACCCGGACAATCTTGCCCTTCTATGCCGGGCCCACCACTGGGCGGTGCACGAAGGCGGGGTCCGGGTCGAGGGCCGAGCCCCTCAAGGGCTCACCTTCCACCGGCCTGATGGAAGGGTCCTGCCGTTCTGCCCTGTGCCCGTGCCGATCAAGGGGAAGGCGGGCGAGGCACTGAAAGAAGCCAACCGAAGGCACAGGCTCGAGATCACAGCCAATACGGTCGACTGCTTCTGGGACGGGGAACGCATGGATTTACATATGGCAGTCGACGGCCTGATGACGTATGATGACGACCCGGGCGACAATGAATGATTCACGAATAAGGAGGGTCCCATGCTGGGCAAGACGGTAGGTGATCTCTTTGACTACATGTGCATGCACTACCGGGATCGAACGGCCATCGTCAGCGGAGAGCGCCGGCTGAGTTTCGGCGACCTGTATGACAGCGGAACCCGTTTGGCCAACGCGTTGATGGGTCTGGGGTTCGAGCGGGGCGACCGCCTGGCCGTGCTCATGCCCAATTGTCCGGAGGTCCTGTTCATCGACTTTGCCTCTGCAAAATGCGGCATGGTCCGCATTCCACTTGCTTATTACCTCCGGGTGGAGGACATGGTCTTCATGCTCCGGGAGACCAGGGCCTCGGGGATCATCTATCATGAAGCCTTCCGGGAGGTGGTCAAACAGATCAAATCCGAATACCAGGAATTCAAGCATGTCGTCTGCCTGGCCACGGATGCGTCATCGGTCCCGGAGGACGAACTCTTTCTGCCCGAACTGATCCGGCAGGGGTCGCCCCAGGCCGTAGCTTCCGAGGTCTGCGAGGACGACCTGTATTTCATCCTCTTTACCGGTGGAACAACGGGCGTGCCGAAGGGAGTGGTGCACAACCATCGAACGATGGTCAACAGCCTGGTCATGGAACTCCTGGACTTCGGCATAGGCCGGGACGAGGTGTTCCTGGCGGCCACACCCTTGACCCACGGCGCGGGCGCGCTGGTGCCCCCGGTGATGCTCCGGGGTGGATCGGTGGTCATCCTGACCGGGTTCGATCCGACCCAGTTTCTGGAGACCATTCAAGAAGAACGAATCACCACCGCCATGGTGGTGCCCACCATGATCTACGCACTGCTGGACCATCCGGACCGGGAGAAATACGACACTTCCAGCCTGCGAAACCTGCTCTACGGTGCCGCTCCGATTGCGCCGGAGAGGCTCCGGGAGGCTGTGCAGGCCTTTGGCCCGGTCTTTACGCAGATCTACGGTCAGACCGAGGCGCCCATGGCCCTCGCCGTGCTTTCCCGTGAAGAGCACATCATCGAGGGAGAAGATCATCTCGTGGCCCGTCTCGCCTCCTGCGGCCGACCGACCCTGGCAACCCGGATCAAGCTGGTCGACGGCGACGGGCGCGAGGTTCCACCGGGTGAGCCCGGGGAAATCGTTGCCCTGGCGCCGAACATCATGCTGGAGTATTTGAATCGTCCCGATCTCACGGCCGAGACAGTCAAGGACGGATGGCTCCACACCGGGGACGTGGCCCGGCAGGACGAATACGGATACCTGTATATCGTGGACCGGGCCAAGGACATGATCGTGTCCGGCGGTTTCAACGTCTTCCCCAAAGAGATCGAAGACACCCTTCACGAGCACCCGGCCGTGGCTGTAGCCGCGGTCGTCGGCATTCCGGACGAGAAATGGGGCGAAGCAGTCAAGGCGGTCATCGTCCTCAAGCCCGGCATGACCGCATCGGAGGAGGAACTGATTCAACTCTGCAAGCAGAAGAAGGGCAGCGTCATGGCCCCGAAATCGGTCGATTTCATGGACAGCATTCCGCTGACCCCACTGGGAAAGGCGAACAAGAAGGCCCTGCGCGAGATCTATTGGAAGGGCAAGGGGCGGCGAGTGGGTTGAATGACGGTTCTTACTTCATGTCCCACTTCAAGAATGCGTGGGGGGCGAACTCCAACGGATCGGCTTCGGCTACAACGGCCCCGCTCTTCATCGAGTTGTCGCCCTTCGTGTAGAGGGCTCCGAGCACTCTGACGATCTCCACTTCGGCCCACGGGTCATAATCCGACGGATTGAGGATGACTTCCGCCTCCCCGATCAGGACCTCCTTCGGCCTCATGAGGGTCACCTGCTTCACAAGTCGGGGATTGTAGTCGAAGCCCAGTCCTTCCGGGGCTGGAAAATGCTTGAAGTTGTATGCAACCGCTTCGATGGCCCCGTCCGGGTCCGCTCCCGTGCCCACGAGTTGTTCCAGGGCCTCCTCCACATTCGGCTTGCCGGTCATCTTCGCTCGAATCTCCATGAAGCGAATACCGCGCCTCTCGGTCCAGCCCTGGATGGTATCCCCTTCCCGCTTGAACTCTATGTCAGCCATCTTCTTGGGGAACCCGAAGATCTCCCGTCCGCCGGCCATGGCGATATCGCTGGTGACCGGCATGGCCAGGCAGTAAGCGCCTTCTTCCCCTTCCCATTCCGCTCTCAAGAACAGAGCGCTCTCCCGATAGGTCACGTCGAAATTGGTGCTGGGGTAGTCGGCAACGAAGGCCATCGCAATCGGCTGGCTGGCCGGCTTCAGCGGCGGGGGCAGCAACCGG
Source organism: Syntrophobacteria bacterium (assembly GCA_030145435.1). Taxonomy (GTDB): domain Bacteria; phylum Desulfobacterota; class DSWW01; order DSWW01; family DSWW01; genus S015-6. Next base: position 3,482 of record JAQYVQ010000456.1, read on the forward strand.
CGGACGATTTCCGGCTTGGTTTCCCACAGGACGACAAGCATCTCAGCGTCGTAGAAATCGGCCGTTTCGTTCCGGCCCGCCAGAATCGCCTCCAGAGATTTCACGAAACCCATGGCACAC
>JAQYVQ010000454.1 GCA_030145435.1 Syntrophobacteria bacterium
CCAGACGAAAAAGGCATAGTCATCCAGGTATCCGGGATACGCCGATTCTCCCTCCCGGTAGCGCCGAAGGAGGAATCGCTTGTCTTTTACCAGTTTTTTCAGAATGAAATCAATAGCCTTGCAGGCCGCCTCCTTGTAGGCCGGCTTCCCGAACGCCTGGTATCCCTTGGCCAGGGCTGCGATCATCAGGCCGTTCCAGGAGGCGAGAACCTTGTCGTCCTTCAGGGGGTGGATGCGTTTCTCGCGCACCTGGAAGAGCTTTTCTCTGCCCTGCTCCAGCGATTGCTTCAACGCCGCCTCCTGGATGCCCGCCTTTTTCGCGAACTCCGCAGGGTCTTCTACGATGTGGGGAATGCTGTTCCCCGCCTCGAAATTGCCCCCTGGTCGGATGTCGTAAAAGCGGCAGAAAAGGTCTCCCGCTTCTTCGCCGAGATGAGCTTTCACCTCCTCAGGCGTCCAGACGTAGAAGAGGCCTTCCTCTCCCTCACTGTCCGCATCCTCCCCAGAGTAGAAGCCTCCCTCCGGCGATGTCATGTCCCGGAGAACGTAGGTGAAGATCTCCCTGGCGACGTCCCCGTACCGCTCCTCTCCGAAGGCCTGATAGGCTTCCGTGTAGGCCAGGGCCAGGAGGGCCTGGTCGTAGAGCATCTTCTCGAAATGGGGCACGAGCCACTGTTCATCCACGCTGTACCGGTGGAAGCCGAACCCAATCTGGTCAAATATCCCCCCGTTCCGCATGGACTCGAGCGTCTTGGCGGTCATCGTCCCGGCCGCCTCGGTTCCGCTGCGGGCATACCACCGGAGAAGAAAGGTGAGGTTGTGGGGCATCGGAAATTTCGGCGCCTTGCCAAAGCCCCCCCAGGCGGGGTCAAAGGAGGACGCGAGCTGTTCACAAGCTTTCGAGAGCACCGTCTCGTCAGGGGCGTACCCTGTGGCGGCCGCTTCCGATCGCGGTTGAAGGGCCTCGGTGATCTGTTCTCCCGCCTGCTCGAATCGAGGCCGATCCTGGCTCCAGAGTTCGGAAATCTTCTTCAGGAGGTCCACGAAGCCGGTCATCCCCATCCGGCTCTCCTTCGGGAAGTAGGTGCCGGCAAAGAAGGGCTTTCCATCGGGGGTCATGAAGATGGTCAGGGGCCAGCCCCCTGCCTTTGTCATGGCCTGGCACGCGGTCATGTAGACCCTGTCCACATCCGGCCGCTCTTCCCGATCGACCTTGATCGAAACAAAGGACTCCTTGAGGATGCGGGCGACCCCCTCGTCTTCGAACGACTCGTGTGCCATCACGTGACACCAGTGGCAAGTGGCGTATCCGATGGAAAGGAAGACCGGCTTTCCCTCTTCCCTTGCCTTCCGAAAGGCCTCCTCGCCCCAGGGGAACCAGTCCACCGGGTTTTCTGCATGCTGAAGAAGGTAGGGGCTCTTCTCTTTCGCGAGCCGGTTGGCCGTCTTCCCTTTTTGATCTTGATCAGGGCGCATGTCCTCTCCTCCCTCTCGATCCTCAGGAGGCTGCCCAAAAAGTCCCATCTGCGGCGTTCGGCTTCATCCCTCGTCATTCGACGTACAGGAAGTACGCCTCATTCCTCGGGCTTTTGCCTGCCTTGCATCTCGAACTTCTGGAACTTTTTGGGCAGCCTCCAACAGCCACTCTGTAAACGGGCTCTCAGGGCAACCCATATTTCTCTCGAAGGCGCATCGAAAGCTCCTGGACGCACGCGAAGGCCCGCTCCACGGTTTTCTCGCCGTCCGGATTCACGAGACAGCACGTGGCAGGAGAAAGCATGCTCCTGGCGAGCATCTCTTCCCTGTCGATGCCGCTTCGACCCAGCGCATCCCACAGATCGGTCAGGCGCTGCTCCAGGGAATCGATGTCCTCCATCCCGAAAGGTTCCTCGTTTGTCGGTACGATGCCCCAGACGAGGGAACCGCCTTTTTTCAGGTACCGCTTTATGCTGGGCGCGTAGGCAACAAACACCTCCGCGTTCGAGTACGTGTCCAGGGACAACACATCAATGTCCATGGTTAACAAGAAATCCCAATCCGGATTCCCGCAGAGATGAACGCCTCGAGGCCGTTCAATCTGAGAGAAGAAGACCTCCATGTCCCGCTTGGCCGCTACGTCTCCGTATCCTGACATGGCACTGAACAGGAACTGCAGTCCCGGTTCGTCGATGAACATGAAGGCGTTCGCGTTTCGTTTCTTCAGT
>JAQYVQ010000471.1 GCA_030145435.1 Syntrophobacteria bacterium
AGCTGTTCGGTGCCCACGAGAAGCCGGTGACATTGCTCCCGGGGAAGAGCCTGCCGGAAACGTTGGCACTCGCGAGGCCGGCTTCCGTGGTGTACAGATCGATGACCAGCACATCATGGTGGTTGGCTCGATAGGCAACCCTAAAACTGCTCGGGGCCCATGCGAAATCGTCCTCCACATTCCCGCCGGGTATGGGCGTATCCGAAACCCGGAGGTTAGCGCTCCCGTCCGGCGCAGAAGCGTAGAGCTCGAACACGTTCACCTCATCCTGGTCCGCCAGGTAGGCGACGCGAGAGCTGTCCGGGGACCAGGCGAACCCGTCGACGTCACCACCGGAGACGAGATCCCCTGAGACCCTGACGTTGCCGGTTCCATCCGGCAGGGAGGTGTAGAGCTCAAAGGTGTTGAGCGCTTCCTGGTCTGCCAGGTAGGCGACCCGCGAATCGTTCGGGGCCCATGCGAATTGGGTCACGTCCCGGCCTGCAAGTTCGCCTGACACCTTGACAGGGACCCCCACGTCTACGTCGAACACGTACAATTCGAAGACGTCGTCCGTTTCCTGGTCCGCCAGATAGGCAACGCTGTCGCCGTTGTGAGACACCTGGAAATCGATCACGTCCCCGCCGGCCACCATGGGCCCGGAGATCTTGAGGATCTTATCGCCGGCGCCAGAAGACAGGTACAGCTCGATCGTGCCGAGCACATCCTTGTCGGCCATGAACACGAGGGGCGGTAGATCCTTCGTTCCCTTTCCGCTGTCTCCGCTGCTCCCTGAATCGCAGGCCGGCATCCCCAGCACCAGCAGGCACAGGAGAGTGAACACAGGGAACATCGTTCTTGATCGGCCAAACCCTTCCATCGAGCGTGCCCTCGCAGTTCGGTGTATCCGTACAGAACATTACAACGTGGCTACTGCACAAATCGGCGAAAATCGCGCGAAAATCAAGGATCGACTTAACAAACCCAACAGAATAGAGTACTTTGGTTCCTCGCGGGGTGCAGTCTCGGATCCACGACGCCCCATGGCCCGGATATGCGCTTGAAACAGATCTGTTCGGAAGGGACATGACCGAACACCCACCCGGATTCTTCCGCCGCGTATGGTCTTCGATTTTCAGCGATCCCGTCTACCCACGAACGGAACGGGACCGCAAGCAGTTCATTCTCAAATACCTCCTCCTGCACCTCCGTCCGGCAACGGTGCCTGAGCCGACATTGAAGTTCACCCTGAGCTGGGGTCTGGGCGGGATGGCCGTCGTCCTGGTCATGCTGCAACTCGTCACGGGCGTCCTGCTCAAGTTTGTTTACGTTCCGATTCCGGCTCAAGCCTATGCGTCCATCACCCACCTGCAAAACGAGGTGCTCTTCGGCCCCTTTGTTCGCAACATCCATCACTGGAGCGCTAACTTCCTCGTCCTGGTGATCTTCCTTCATTTACTCCGGGTCCTCCTCACCGGGGCCTTTCATTCCCCGCGCCAATTCAACTGGGTCATCGGGCTGGGGCTGCTCCTCTTGGTGCTCGTCTCGAACTTCACCGGCTACCTCCTTCCGTGGGACCAGCTCGCCTACTGGGGCACCACCATCTGTATTGGCATGCTGGAGTACATCCCCGGCATCGGGTCCTGGCTGCAGAACATGATCCGGGGCGGCACCGAGATCGGGGCGGACACGCTGCGCATCTTCTTCGCCACGCACACCACCATCCTTCCCCTTCTCATCGTCGCCTTGATGGCCTTCCACTTCTGGAGGGTCCGGAAGGCAGGAGGGCTCGTCCGGCCGCGTGCTGAAGAGGAGGAGGCCCCCGCACAACCCGAACGCGTCCTGACCATGCCGAACCTCTTGGTGCGCGAAACGGTTGTCGCACTCGTGCTGATCGCGTCCGTGTTCATACTCTCGGCCGGCCTGGACGCCCCCCTGGGCAACCCGGCCAACCCGGGCCTGAGCCCGAACCCGACCAAGGCCCCCTGGTACTTCGCAGGCCTGCAGGAGATGCTTCTGCACTTCCACCCCGCTTTCGCCGTCTTCGTCCTGCCGGCCCTGCTTCTCGGCGCATGTCTGCTCCTGCCCTACCTCGACTACGGGACCGCCAAGGGCGGGGTCTGGTTTGTTTCGCGGAAAGGTATCCGCACGGCTGCACTTGCCGCTGCGGCGGCTTCGCTCATCACGCCGGTGGTGATCGTCCTGGATGAGTACGTCATCGATTTGCCTGCCTGGCTGCCCGACCTTCCCCTGACGATCAGCAACGGCCTGATTCCCACCGCCATCTTCCTGGCCGTGGTCGTCGTGTGGTACGCGCTGATGGTCAGGCGGTTTTCTGCAACGCGGCTCGAGGCGGTACAGTCCGTGTTCGTCTTCCTCGTCGTTTCGTTCATCTACCTGACGATAACCTGCGTCTGGTTCCGGGGCCAGGGGATGAAATTGATCTGGCCCCTGTAGGGTGGCCCAACCGAAAAGGATGCATCGAGATGGCCGAGCAACAGAAGAAGGAAGACCGAGCGTCGGATGAATCGCGCCGGAGTCTCCTGAACAAGATCTGGGCCGCCCTCGGCCTGGTCGTCCTTGCCGAGCTCGTCTGGCTGGTCGTATCCTTCCTCCGGCCCCGCAAGCCGGGCACGGAACAGGGCGATTACGGTACCGTCATCGTCGCGGGTTCGGCCGAAGGCTTTGCCCGCAACACGGTGACCGCTTTCCCGAGGGGGCAATTCTATCTTGCCTGCCTGGAGGACGGGGGCTTCCTGGCGATCTCCCGGAAATGCACCCACCTGGGGTGCACGGTCCCCTGGGTGGAAGAGGACAATCGATTTGCCTGCCCCTGTCACGGCTCGACCTTTGACATCACCGGGAGCGTGGTCCAGTCGCCGGCGCCCCGGGCCCTGGACCTGTTTCCCGTCACCATCGAAAACAATGTCGTCAGGGTGAACACGGGCAAGAGGATTAAACGCAGCGAATTTCAAGCATCACAGGTTGCGTATGCAAGAGGAGCGTAGTGGAAGGGCTG
>JAQYVQ010000043.1 GCA_030145435.1 Syntrophobacteria bacterium
GCCGCGAGCGCCGGGACAGCTGCCGCTCTACTACAACCACAAGCCCTCGGGCGCGTACAGCCAGTTCCACGGGGACTATGCGGACCTTCCGGCTTCGCCCCTGTTCTGCTTCGGCCACGGCCTGTCCTACACGAGGTTCGAATACAGTGACCTGGAGCTTTCGTCTTCCGAGGTGACGGCCGAGGAATTGCTGGAGGTGTCTTGCCGGGTGACGAACGTGGGCGAGCGTTCCGGGGATGAAGTCGTTCAGCTCTACGTGAGGCAGCCTTTTGCCAGCCTTACCCGTCCGGTGCAGGAGCTCAAGGGGTTCGCACGTGTAGAGGTGATGCCCGGGCAGACACGTCGAGTACGATTCGGCCTGGACATTCGACACTTCGCCTTCTACGATACCGAGATGCGCTTCGTCGTGGAGCCGGGTACGGTGGAGGTCATGGTGGGCGCGTCCTGCCAGGACATTCGACTCCACGGTGAGGCCCGAATAGCGGGCGAGTGCACCGAGGTGCGACGCGCTGATGTGCGGCCCACATCGGTTGTGATCGATTGAGGCGCGAACGAGACCAACTGGTTGTCGTTTCCTCGTGTGCGTCACGTTCAGTCGACGATTCCATCGTGCCGGCCTTGTCCAGCCCCTAATCCCGGCTTAGGAATTTTCGCGATTGATCAAAGAACGTTCGTCATGGAACAACCATTGCGGATTATGCGCAGTTAGAATAGTCTCTGCCACAAACAGGTTGGAGGGATAGATGTCGGCCAGGGAAACAGAAGGGCCCTCGGTGCACTGCCGGGAGGAATCGATCCTCACGTTCGAGGAAAAGCAGCGCTTCAACGGGTTTTTTCAGGAACACGGACTCTCGGAGGACATCTTCATCTACTTTGAGAGCCTTGTCGGATTGTCAACCGACCAAGACCGATTCATCTTCCTTAAGGCCTTTCATGGTGATGACCTGGTTGGGCTTGCGATGTTCGCCAGGGTTGGGAGCCACAGGCTGTACAACAGCTTGAATACGAAGCTGAGGAAATACGGCTTCCTCGAGAAACTTGGAGGGATGATGAGAAGTACGGTGTACTTCTCCATGCATGCCGTGTCAAGCCCGGGCCTGCCGCGATCGTTCCTGTACACTGACAAGCAATTCGAAGATGCGGTCAATGAATCGATTCTCTCTTGGCTGCGAGAGAAGAAGGATGCGGACACGGTCATCATTTTCGATTCTGCGGAGAAGTCGGATTTCTATGCCAAGAATTCCTTTACGTGCCATCCCTTCAGTTCCGACTCCTGGCTCGATGTGCCCCGATACGAGACGGTAGACGACTATCTGGCCCTCCACAAGCGAACCCGAAAGAATCTAGCAAGATTCAAGAAGAGAAGGAACGTGGAGGTAGAAACCCTGCGGGGGAAAGTGCCGGAAGAGATCATGAGGGGAATCATCGAGTGCCTGATGTGTTCCTACCAGAACTCCCAGGGGCTGCTGCCCATCCAGGATTTCTTCAACACCAACCTGTTGAGAACGGCACTGTTCTCATCCGATCGGTTCATTCACTTCGTGATTCGAGTGGACGGGCAGATAGCCGGTTTTAGCACTCGTCTCCTGTGCGGCAAGAACCTGATCGGAATCATAGGCGGCTACAATCGGGAGCTTCCCGGCAATTCGCCTGTGTACGATTTTATGATCGTGACCACCCTGGACTACTGCATCCGCAACGGGTACACGAGGCTCGTCTACGGGTTGGTCGACAATCATACCAAGGCCAGGCTGATGGATTCGTTCCGTGAGCAGAAGTTCTACTCCTTTTCCAGGAATCCACTCCTCCGGCTTCTGTTGAAGCACGCCTATCGCTTCCTGTCCGGCTATGATCTGCACAGAATAGACACCGAGGCACGGGAGAAGAGAGGGGCTGCCGCCCCTCCGACCAGCACGCCAGCATAGCTCGACACCTTTTTGGGGAGGATGTCGCGTTTCCTCGATTCTTCGCCTCAGATCTGGTATGATTTCTTCCGGTTGAAAAGGGGAGTCTCTAGCATTCTTGTAGGAGGAGGGAAACCTTATGGCTGAACCGACGTTGAAGGACAAGACCTACAGTATCATCATGAAAGCGTTTGTGGAGACGGGGCAGGCGCCACACTACGCGGAGCTTGCGACCGGGCTGGGCGTTTCTACCAAGGAAGGGAAGGCAGCGCTGCATGAACTCTTTTCGACTCGCGGTTTTGCCGGCTGGCTCTTTCCGAAGGGCGACACCGTGGTCTCCTTTGCCCCTTTCAACAACCTCCCGACCCAGTACCGGCTGACCATCGACGGGGAGCAGAAGTGGTTCGCCCAGTGAGCTTTCGAATCGCTGGCGGTCTGCTGGCTCTTTCCCGGGAAGACGGTACAAATCGACTCCGTGTGCCTCGATTGCGGTGAAGCCATACAGGTCAAGGTGAAGGACGGCAAGATCGAGTCCCAGGATCCGGAAGGGCTCATCGGGTACGTGGCCGTCCCGTTCGGGAGGTGGATGTTGAACATCCCCTACTCCTGAAGCACCATGAACTTCTTCCGGTCGGAAGAACATCTTCGCAGGTGGGAAGGCTACCAAGAGAAGAAGAAGGAGGGGATCATCTCCCTGGATTCTCTGATGCAGCTCTTTGCCGGTCCCTTCTTTACGAACAGAGGTGGGCCTGACTATGTCTCACGCCAGAGCGAGTACATGGCGGACTTTATGGGTGAACTCGACAAGCTCCCGGATGCGGGAAACTACTGGAAGCTGTCGTCCTTCGAGAAGGCCGCCTTCTCGCTGGCGATGAAGCTGGGGCTCATGTAGAAATCTCTTGCTATTATAGGTGCTTATCTGCAATAGTTAAAGTCAAGTATGCGGTCCACGGCCCAAAGGAGGTCGAACCCGTTCGCCTAAATCAGCGGATGAAGGACCTCTCCTTGAGGATGAGGGCAACCCGCGTGGAGTGATCCACGAAGTTCTCCTCGTCGTCCCGCAGGACCTGGCCGCCTTCGCCGAGGAACCATTGCGTGGAGTTCATGAAGGCGTCGAAGTCGTCGAAGCAAATCTCTCCGATTCCATCGAAAGCCGGCTCCCCGAGGCCTTCCAGGGCAAGACCGTAGTTGTGAACGTACCTGTTCACGTTGGGCGCGCTATGAAGGACCGTCAAGGCCAGGGGTGCGTGCTTGTCGCGCCAGTACTCTCTGAACTCTTCCAGGGTCAAGCCGCTCTTCCTCTTCACCCCAGCGATCAGCTTGATGCCATCCTCCCTCGCGTCGTCTCCGGGTATGATGACTCTCTCCTCTGCCATGACGACAACCGCGCTGCTACTATCCATGAAGTTCAACTCGTCGTCCCGGAGAGGCTGGCCTCCGTCACTCATGAACCAGGCGAACCATTTTTGAAACATGTCCATGTCCTCGAATCCGAACTCGGCCACTCCGTCAAAGATGGGCTCGCCGAGGGCTTCCATGGGGACCGCGTAGTGGTGAACATACCGTAGGATGCGTATGTCATCGGGGAGAATCTCAAAGCCGAGAGGCGCGTGATTCTCCTGCCAGTAGCGGGAGAACTCATCGATCGTCAGGCCCGCTTTCCTCTTCACGAATCCGATGATCTTGATCATGTCCACCGGCTCCCTACTTGTTTGAAGGTGGGGTCGACGACTCAGGCAACCAGGCCTCTCCTCTTCATTTCCGGAATGATGTCGGACAGGCCGAGCCCT
>JAQYVQ010000050.1 GCA_030145435.1 Syntrophobacteria bacterium
GAAGATCTGTTCGCTCTGGCTGGTCGACGAGAAGAAGGGGGAGCTCAAGCTCAGGGCCACCCAGACGATCAGCAAGGAGTACCTGAAAGAGAGGAGCCTCAAGCTCGGGGAGGGCGTGGTCGGCACCGTGGCGAAGAAGAACATCCCCATGTCCATCTACAACGTCCTGAAGAAGCGCGAGTACAAGGAAAAGGAGATGGCCAGGAAGGAGAAGCTGAGTTCCATGCTGAGCGTCCCTCTGGTCGTCAAGGAGAAGGTGATCGGGGTCATCAATTGCTACAGTCAGCGGCCCCGCCGGTTCAGCGAAGTGGAAGTGAACCTTCTGACGGGCGTGGCAAGCCAGGCGGCTGTCGCCATAGAGAACACCGAGTTGATGGTCAAGACTCGGGTGATCCAGGAGGAACTCGAGGCGAGAAAGCTCATCGACAGGGCCAAGGAAATGTTGATGGCCAAGAAGGGGCTGTCCGGGTCGGCGGCCTTCCGGAGGATGCAGAAGATGAGCATGAACACGCGAAAGCCGATGCGGGACATCGCCGAGGCCATCCTCCTTGCCGAAGAGATCTAGCAGCCCGTTCGCTTGACAGGATCCCTTTGTAAGATATAAAATAAAAAATTCTCCAGAGCACGATGATGTGTTCTACGATTGCTGTGGGCAGTCGAACGCCCACGGAGGCGCAATAAAGACAATGGTGCATTGAGACAAGGGTGTCCGCACAAACGGGCACCCTTTTTTTCGGTACCCCATGAGGGAAGCCATACGCCCCGATCCAGGATTGCGAGACGGGGTTCCGCCGAGGGAGACATCGTGAGCGGGAACGAGGAAGCGGGAAGAAACGAACCTGAAATCGTCGTCCTTTTCTGCCAGCAGTCGGTGGCGAGGACCGTCTCGCTTGCCAACGCATACAGGCACCTGCCCGGCCTCAGGGTCCGATTGGTCGTTCTGCCCTGCTCGAGCAACGTCGAGGTCAGACAGATGGTAAAGATGCTCGAAAAGGGGGCGGACGCGATCCAGATCGTGGCATGCGCGGAGGAAGCCTGCCGGTTCCTTGTGGGAAGTAACAGGGCCGAGAGAAGGGTCGAGTACGTTCGTCGACTGCTGGACGAAATCGACTTCGGCGCCGAAAGGGTGGGACTCGTTCGAGGCATGAACCTGTCGGCGGAGCAGCTCCTCGACTGGGCAAGGGAGCGCGCCGACCTGATCCGAGAGCTGGGGCCGAACCCGATGAGGAATGCGGGCAACGGAGACTCTCCGGAAAGTCCCCCGCAGGCCGCCTAGCCGGCGTAACGCAAACGGTTTGCGATTCGATTGGAACTCGTCAGATAGCAAGGTGATCACAAATGCCAAAGAAATACCACGTAAGTGCGAAGCCCGTACCGCCCAGGTTTCCCCCGGTCTCCCAGTTCAGCTCCTTCGAGACGAAGAGATGCCTGGGTTGCGTGAGTTGCGTCAAGGCCACTTCGTGCATCTACGACGTTTATCGGAAGCGTGATTTCGATCCTCTCCAGATCCAGGATACGGGCGACAACATGTGCGTGAGTTGTCTTCGGTGCGTCCAGGAATGCAAGAACAACATCATGTCCCGGGCCTCTAACCCCCGCTTTCGTCGACTGGGCAACGACTACTGGACCCCGGAAATCGTGACCCGCATCTGGAAACAGGCCGATACCGGTAAGATCCCCGTGTCGGGCGCAGGGTACAGGGGACCCTTCTGCGGGCCCGGGTTCGACGAGATGTGGACCGACATGTCCGAGATCGTCAGGCCGACCCGTGACGGCATCCACGGTCGTGAATACATCAGCACCGTGATCGAGCTTGGAAGAAGGCCGGAGCGCCTCTCCTTCGATGACGCAGGCAGGATGACGACAGAGCCGCCCCCGTTCCTGGAGATACCTCTCCCGGTCCTGATGGACATTCCCTCCCTTGGCTTCCTCGGGGAAGGAACGCGCCGGGCCGTGGCGCTCGCGGCGGAGAAGCTGGACACCGTTACGGTGGCTACCTACGAGGAGGCGCAGGGGTCCCTCGCATCGTTCCGGGAGCGTCTGGTCGTGCGGTTCGATCCGGAGAACGACGATGTGGCCGGCCTTGAAGGCGTTCCGATCGTCGAACTGGGGTACGTGGAGGGTGTCATCAACAAGCTGGAGGAGATCAAGGGTGTCCACGCCGGAATCATCGGTTCGGTCCGGCTCCTCCTGGATGAGAACGCGCCGGAACGAGCCTCGGAGCTTGCCCGTGGTGGGGGGGACGTGATTCATCTCCAGGCAAGCCCAAAAGGATGCGGCTTCGGGGAGAATCAGGACCGGTTCGTGACCAGACTCGTGCGCGAGGTGCACCTCCGGCTGGTCGAGGACGCGGTCCGCGAGCAGGTGACGCTTCTCGCCTCAGGCGGAATCGCCATGGCCGAGCATGTGGCCAAGATTATCCTATGCGGCGTGGACGGCGTGGGGGCCGACCTTGCCCCGATGGTCGCGCTCGAGTGCAGACTCTGCTCCGATTGTGAAGAGCAGGTTGAGTGCCCGGTCGGACTCGACCGGGTGGAGGAGGCGCCCAGTGCCCAACGTATCGTGAATCTGCTCGGATCCTGGCACTCCCAGTTGCTCGAGGTCCTGGGTGCCATGGGCTTGAGGGAAGTGCGGAGGTTGCGTGGCGAGGTAGGGCGGGCGATGTTTTTCGAGGATCTCGAACGCGAGTGTTTCTTCCCCATCTTCGGGGAGCGAACCGACTTCACGCCACCCTCGGGAAAGCGAGCGGTGGATGGCCGCGAGCGAGGGCAGGAAGGCTCCGACCTGGAACCCCCCGTTCCCGAGCCTGCGAGGCCTCCCTCCCAGGCAGGGAGCGCGGAAACGGTCCCGTCCTGCCCTTCCCGGTTCCGGAATACATTGGGCAAGTATACGGTCGTCTTGACAAAGGACTGTACGCATTGCGGCGCGTGTGCCGAGGCCTGTCAGTTTGGGGCCCTTGAAAAGAAAGGAAGCCGAGTGTTGGCGGACAACGCCCATCTCTGCAGGGGGGTTGCCGTTTGCCGGTCGAAGGGGTCTTTCTGTGGGGATCACTGCCCGGAAAACGCCGTGCGCGTCGGACTCAATCCCATGTGGGAGACCTTCGGGGATTATCGATGGACGCCGGATCTCGTCGTCAGTACGTGGATGCAGGCGGAGACAGGCCTACCGCCCGTCGACTCGGGGATGGAATACAAGGTCGGGGCGTCGGGTGGCGGCTTCGACCGGATGGACTTCGTATTTCCGGA
>JAQYVQ010000164.1 GCA_030145435.1 Syntrophobacteria bacterium
CGTAACCCCTTGATATTACTGGCGGGAGCGACGAGACTTGAACTCGCGACCTCCGGCTTGACAGGCCGGTGTGCTAACCAGCTGCACCACGCCCCCGTTTTGTTTCGAATGTCCTGGTAGGCGGAACAGGGCTCGAACCTGTGACTTTCGGCTTGTAAGGCCGACGCTCTCCCAGCTGAGCTACCCGCCCTTGAATCAAGATGCTTTACTATACCTTGAATCGGTTCCTTTTTCCAGCCCCTTAGCGAACCCGCCGATCGTGCGTCAGGGGTGACCAAGTACAATGGAATCGGAGATGCTTTGATGCGGCGGGGAAAGAGCTATTTTACGAGATCAGAGTGGTACTAGGCTCTTCCAGGTATTCCTTGTCGAGATCCCGCGGCTCGTCCTCTTCAGGGCCCTTTCGCGTCCCCACCAACGGATCCGGGATCGGATCGGGGAGCAGGGCCCGGTTCAACACCTCATCCATGTGCTCCACCAGGACGAGCTTCACCTTCTTCTGCACCTGGAGAGGCACCTCACGGATGTCCTTTTCGTTCTCCATCGGGATGAGCACCGTCCCGATATCGGCGCGGTGGGCAGCCAGAGCCTTCTCCTTCAGGCCTCCGATGGGCAGCACCCGCCCGCGCAGGGTGATCTCACCGGTCATGGCGAGGTCCGCCCTTGCGGGACGCCTCGTCAGGGCCGAGGCAATCGAGGTGGCGATGGTGATCCCTGCAGAGGGCCCGTCCTTCGGAATGGCACCCTCCGGGATGTGTACGTGAACATCCACCTTGTGGTAGAAATCCTTCTCCAGATTCAACAGGGCCGCCCTAGACCGGACGTAGCTCATGGCGGCCTGCACCGACTCCTGCATCACCTCGCCCAGCTTGCCGGTGATGATGAGCTTGCCCTTGCCGGGCATGACGGTCACCTCGATGGCCAGCAACTCGCCGCCCATTTCGGTCCAGGCGAGGCCGTTTGTGAGCCCCACGCGATTCTCCGCCTCTTTGACGCCGAACCGGTACCTGGGCACCCCGAGGTATTTCCCGAGAGCATTCACGGTCACGCGAATCTTCGTGTCTTGTCCCTTCTTGACGGTCTCGCGGGCCATCTTCCGGCAAACAGAGGCGATTTCCCGCTCCAGGTTCCTGACCCCCGCCTCCCTCGTGTAGCGCCGTATGATGCTCAGGACGGCGTTATCGGTGAAGCCGACGTTTTCCCCGGAGAGGCCGTGGGCCTCGAACTGCTTCGGGAGGAGAAATCCCTTAGCGATCTGGAGCTTCTCCGTCTCGATGTATCCCTCGATACGGATGATCTCCATGCGGTCCTGCAGGGGACGGGGAATGTTGAACAGTGTGTTGGCCGTGGTGATGAACATGACGCGGCTCAGGTCATAGTCCAAATCCAGGTAGTGATCGTTGAAAGCATGGTTCTGTTCCGGATCCAGGACTTCTAGGAGCGCCGCCGCCGGGTCACCCCGAAAATCGGTGCTCATCTTGTCCACTTCGTCGAGCAGGAACACCGGATTTCCGGATCCGGCCTTCTTCATGTACTGAATGACCTTGCCCGGCAGGGCACCGATGTAGGTCCGCCTGTGTCCGCGAATCTCCGCCTCGTCCCGCACGCCGCCGAGAGATGCACGCACGAACTTCCTGCCCGTGGCGCGGGCGATCGACTTGCCCAGCGAGGTCTTGCCCACCCCGGGCGGGCCGACAAAGCAGATGATCGGGGCCTTCATCTTCTCCACCAGGGAGCGGACGGCCAGATACTCGAGGATCCTCTCCTTGACCTTGTCCAGCCCGTAGTGGTCCTCGTGCAGGATCGTCTCGGCCTTGTCGATGTCCATCTCGTCCTGGGTGTGTTCGTTCCACGGCAACGAGAGGATCCAATCGATGTAGTTCCGAACGACCGTGGCCTCGGCGGACATGGGTGACATCATCCGGAGCTTCTTGATCTCCTTCTTCACCCGTTCGTTCGCCTCTTTGCTCATCTTCTTCTTGCGTAGACGAGCCTCGAGTTCGTCGATCTCGTTCTTGAATTCGTCCTTCTCCCCCAACTCCTTCTGGATGGCCCGCATCTGCTCGTTGAGGTAGTACTCCTTCTGCGTCTTCTCCATCTGCTTGCGCACCCGGGAGCGTATCTTTCGTTCCACTTCCAGAATTTCGATCTCGGATTTCAGCAGGGAGTAGAGCTTCTCCAGCCTCTCCTTCTTGTTGGCCGTCTCGAGGAGATCCTGTTTGTCCGGGAGCTTGAGATTCAGATGGCCCACGATCGTATCGGCCAGTTTGCCCGGCTCCTCGATGGAGGAGATGGAAAGGATCATGTCCTGGGGAATCTTGCGATTCAGCCGGGCAAAGTGCTCAAAGGCGTCCTGGATGCTCCGGATCAATGCCTCGACCTCGGTCGCCTCTCCCTCGATCTCCTCCATATCCCGCACCCGCACGAGGAAGATCTCTTTCTTGGAGAGATAGTCTGTAAGCACCGCCCTCTTCTGCCCTTCCACCAGGACCTTCACGGTCCCGTCCGGAAGGCGCAGCATCTGGATGACGGAACCGATCGTCCCGACCGGGTACACATCCTTCTCGTCCGGGTCCTGAATCTTGGCGTCCTTTTGCGCTGCGAGGAACAACTGCTTGTCCTTGTTCATCGCCTCGTCCAGGGCGTTGATGGATCTCTCCCGGCCCACGAAAAGAGGAACGACCATGTGGGGGAAAATGATGATGTCCCTCAGGGGAAGCATCGGCAAAATGGTCAGGTCTTCTGTCATGTCTTTTTCTTTATCATCCCGGTTGTCGCTTAAGGGCATCGCTGCTCTCTGTTCTTGAGTCCTAGGGTCTATCTACTCTATCGGCCCATGGCCGCACACTTGTTTAGTCCGGCGGGAGATTTTCCGAGCGCCACCCGGACGCGGGGGCGTAAACCTGCCGCTCTAGGCGGTCTCCTGCTGCTTCTCGAAAACGAGGATCGGCTCGGCCTTCTTCAGGATCACCTCCCGGTTCACGATACACTCTTTCACATCCTCCAGCGTGGGGATCGTGTACATGATGTCCAGCATGCGCTGTTCAAGGATGGCTCGTAATCCCCTGGCGCCGGTCCCCTTGTGGATGGCCTCTCGGGCGATCGACTGCAGGGCATCGGGGGCAAACCGCAGGGCCACCCCGTCCAGGTCGAACAGCCTCTGGTACTGACGGGTGATCGCATTTCGCGGTTGGGTGAGGATCTTGACGAGGTCTTCTTCGGTGAGGTCGTCCAAGGTGGCGACCACCGGAAGCCGACCGATGAACTCCGGTATCAACCCATACTTGAGCAGATCCTGGGGTTCGACGAGTCCCAGGATGTCCCCGATCTTTCGTTCGACCTTGGATTGGATCTCCGCACCGAATCCCATCGTCTTGGAGCGCACGCGCCGTTCGATGATCGATTCGAGTCCGTGGAAGGCCCCCCCACAAACGAAAAGGATGTGGGTCGTATCGATCTGCAGGAAATCCTGTTGCGGGTGCTTCCTGCCTCCCTTGGGAGGCACGGCTGCCGTGCACCCTTCTATGATCTTCAAGAGGGCCTGCTGCACGCCTTCCCCGGAAACGTCTCGCGTGATCGAGGGGCTGTCGGACTTTCGCGAGATCTTGTCGATCTCGTCGATGTAAACGATTCCCCTCTGGGTCTTCTCGATATCGTAATCCGCAGCCTGGAGGAGGTTGAGGATGATGTTTTCCACATCCTCGCCCACATACCCGGCCTCTGTGAGGCTCGTGGCATCGGCGATCGTGAAGGGTACATTCAGAAAACGGGCCAGGGTCTGGGCCAGCAGCGTCTTGCCTGACCCTGTGGGCCCAACGAGCAGGATGTTGCTCTTCTGGAGCTCAACGTTGTCCGAACCCTGTGGCTGCTGGATTCTCTTGTAGTGATTGTAGACGGCCACCGAGAGCATCTTCTTGGCACGTTCCTGACCGATGACATACTCGTCCAGGAAGGCCTTGATCTCGTGGGGCTTGGGTAGCGCGGCCCCGCGTTTGCGATGGTCCTCCTGCTCGCATTCTTCTGCGATGATCTCGTTGCAGAGCTCGATGCATTCATCACAGATGTAGACGGTGGGCCCCGCGATCAGCTTGCGGACCTCGTCTTGGCTCTTTCCACAGAAGGAACACACCAGTTTTCCCGTGTGGTCATAGCTGCCTTTTCTGGTCACGCCGTTCCTCCAATAACAAGTTTTCTGACGAAACCCTGTCTATCTTTTCTTGCCCTTCCCGGTTACGGAACAGGTCCTAAACTTTTCCTCGTCACCACTTCGTCGATGATTCCATATTCTTTGGCCTGTTCACCCGTCATGAAGAAATCCCTCTCCGTGTCCACCTGCAGCCTGTCCAGAGGTTGGCCGGTGTGTTTCGCGAGAATCTCGTTGAGTTCTTCTCGCATCCTCAGGATCTCCCGGGCGTGGATGTCAATGTCCGTCGCCTGCCCCTGGAAGCCGCCCATGGGCTGGTGGATCAGAATCCTGGCATGGGGCAGTGCGTAACGCTTTCCCTCCGCCCCCGCCGCCAGGAGCAAAGCGCCCATGCTGGCCCCCTGTCCCATACAGATGGTGGAGATCGGCGGCTTCACGTATTGCATGGTGTCGTAAATCGCAAGACCCGCCGTTACGGACCCCCCTGGGGTGTTCAGATAGATGTGAATGTCCTTGTCCGGGTCCTCACTCTCCAGGAAGAGCATCTGCGCGATCACAAGGTTGGAGATCTCGTCCACGATCGGCGTGCCGATGAAGATGATCCGGTCTTTCAGGAGCCGGGAATAAATGTCGTAAGAACGTTCGCCGCGGCTTGTCTGCTCAACAACGATTGGAATCAGATTCATAAGATCGCTTCTCTCTTTACCGTTATTTTCCCTTATCTATTATTGTAGCTTGCGACAGGAGAAAATCAAGCGTCTTTCCTCTGAGCAGGTTCGCCCTGAAATTTTCGAGGCCATCCTCCTGCTTCTGAATATCCGCTTTTATCTTCTCCACGCTCTGTTCATGCTGATCGGCAATCTCTTTGATTTTCTCTTCCATTTCCTCATCGGAGACCTGAATCGATTCCTTCTTGGCAATCGCTTCGACCAGGAGATGTTTCTTCACGTCTCGTTCGGAGAGCTCTTCCAGGTTGGCTTCCAGCTGCTGGTAGTCCTCACTGCTTTCCTCCATCTGGAGACCCTTGGTCAGGAAGTGGATCTTCGCATCCTTCATCATCTGGGCATGCCGGGCCTCAACGAGTGACCGCGGCGCATCGAAGGCATTCCTGTTGACAATCTCCTCCAGCAGCGCATCCTCCAGCGCTCTTTGGCTCCGGGACTTCTTCTCCTTGCCGATCTCTTCCCGCATCCGGTCCTTCAGGGCCTCCAGGGTCTCGTAGGCGCCCACGTCCTTTGCAAACTCATCGTCCAATTTGGGCAGTTCCTTGACCAGGATCTTCTTGACCTGGAGCCGGTATTCAACCTTTTGCCCGGCGATCTTCTTGTCCATATAGTTGTCCGGGTATTCGATTTCCATTTTCCGTTCATCGCCCACACGGGCTCCCAGGAGAGCATCTTTCACATCTTGTTTGACCGATGCGGAGTGGATCTCCATGTAAACGTCTTTCCTTTCCATCTCCGGAATCGGCTCCCCGTCCAGGAACGCCGCATAATCGACCAGGGCCGTGTCCCCTTCCACGGCACCGCGATCCTCTTCGATTCCCTTCAGCTCTCCGTGGGCCTTCTGGAGTTCCTCGAGGGACTTCTCGAGATCTTCCTCCTCCACCTCCGACGGTTCCTCTTCGAGTTCGATGCCCTGATAGTCCCCGATCTCGATTTCCGGCTTCACATCCAGCGTGATGCTGAAGGCGTAGCCCTTTTCCTCGTCGAGCGCGGGTGCGTCGATTTCCGGTTCTCCAAGGGGCGTGAGGGAATGCTCCTTCAGGGCCTCTTCGAGAGAGGAGGAAACCAGCTGGGAGGCCACTTCTTGCTGGACCTGCTGACGGAAGTATCGCTTGATAATGCTCGAGGGGGCCTTGCCTTTGCGGAATCCCCGGACTTCCACTTCCTTGGCAAGCGTCTTGCAGTATTTATCGACTTCCTTTTGCACTTCATCCGAAGGAACTTCACAGACGATCTTCTTCTGGGACCCTCCCAGATCCTGAACCTCGGTCTTCATGGCACACCTCTCCCCTCGTTTGTCCTTCTCTTTTGTCAACTACCTTGGATGCAGGGACCTCCGATGACGTTGGACATCCTTCACAATCGACAGACGAACTGGTGCGAGAGGGGGGATTCGAACCCCCATGGTTGCCCGCTGGATCCTAAATCCAGTGCGTCTACCAGATTCCGCCACTCTCGCACTCTCCCTTCGCGTTTTCCATCCCGAAGACCGGAAACGACTTCATCGATTCGTGGTACCAAACGGACCCTGGTTGCAGACGAACTCGTGCTTGGCGGGGCATTGGGGACATTGTAGCGATCTCGCTCGAGAAGCGCAAAACGTCTTCTCAGCTGGCGAAAAGGGAAAGGGGACGCGAAAGCCGGCCTTCCGCGCCCCCTTTCCGCATGGTGGGCCGTTAGGGAATCGAACCCCAAACCTACTGATTAAGAGTCAGTTGCTCTACCAATTGAGCTAACGGCCCTCGAGGAGTTCCGCCCCCCTCTCGACGGTTGTCAACGCGAATCCCTCGAGAAATCCCTTCCGAACAAATGCTGCGTATATTGGCACGCCCGGCAGGATTCGAACCTGCGACCTGCGGATTCGAAGTCCGACGCTCTATCCAGCTGAGCTACGGGCGCACAGATCTTTCTTCCAATGAATGGGGTGAGTGAGGGGACTCGAACCCCCGGCCTCTAGGGCCACAACCTAGTGCTCTAACCGCCTGAGCTACACTCACCATACAGCGACCAATGGACCTGTATCTCGAATGAAACGGAGATCGTCGAACCGTCTCCTCAGG
>JAQYVQ010000204.1 GCA_030145435.1 Syntrophobacteria bacterium
GCCAAAGGTCCTGCGAGGCCCAGACAGCCCGGTATGATGACCTCAGCCCCGTCCTGGATACATGAGCGAGATACTTCTTTGAAATCGTCAATGATCGAATCAAGATCCATCTCAGCAACAATCGTTTGAAGCCCCATAGACAGGTTTGTGTGTAAGCTTCTTATCGGCCGATTGTCTATCGCCCCGCTTCTCATTCCGTTTGCGACAAGGTTCTCTTCTTCTATCGGAATCTGTCCGGGTCGTGGTACGACGATCGCGAACTTTCTACCCATCAAAGAAGCGAACATCATCGAAGACTGACCTACACCTACGATTGGGATTCGGCAGATCCCTCTTGCATTGCGCATGGCGGGGTCAAAATAGCACCCTACGATTGCGGCATCTGCACCTTCCTTCTCTGCCTGCACCAACCCTTCCAATACTTGGAAGGAATTCAATAACTGGAAATACGTAAAATCATAGTGGTCGAGTTCGTTCAAACCGGTCCGAAGGGGCCTCATGATCAATTCTGTCTCCGGCCTGGCACAAGCTACACGCCCATAGGTGTCGTAAAACTCTTCTGTCGTTTCGAATAGTTCCGGCCCGACCGCCCACACGACTTGAATCTTCATTTTCGGTGCCCTCCGCCTTCTCGATCCTTATCCGTGTTCCATGACGATCCCTGTTCCGCCCTTTGGCCATGAAAAGTCAATCGCATTCTCAGGACAGACAAACCAGCAAGCGCCGCATTCGCAACAGGTCTCATAGGTCTTGATCCTGGCTTTGCCGTCTTTCAGTTGGAAGCAATTACCAAAGCATGCCCTTATACAGGCTGAACAACCCGTACAGAGTTCTGTTCTCACTTTGATGAAGTCCCCCGTGCCGGGAACCCACTCGCAACCGTGGATGAGGTTCTTCTTGGCTTGTTTGTATATCTCTTCTGACATGCCTTTATCCTCCTTTTCTGTCGTTGTCGCTACACCGGCTCCTGAAGTATCATGGGCCAGAAATAGGTCTCAAAAGATTGTCTTTTGTTGAAATTCGGATCCGCAGACCGGAAGTAGTCCCTCCGTGCATAATTGTTCAGCAAGGGTAGAATAATGGAGTTTCTCCATTTCTCTTCGTACTGCTTCAACGTCTTCTTCGACGCATCCCCCTTCGAAACCGCTTCGGCCGCAACCTCAGCCGCCATTCTTCCGGAAAGCAGGGCCTGAGGTATGCCGGCACTCGAGGCCGTGGCCATGAACCCTGCGGCATCGCCTACAATCATGATTCCGTTGCCATAGGTGTTGTCATGCCCCCTGAGAAGGCCCTGGAGACCTTCAAATGTTGGATAGGGCCGCCACATTCTGGATCTCAGCTTCGCTTTGGCAAACCGTTCGCGGTACCACGGCAACTCAAAGAAGCTCTTGTACAATTTGTCGTAATCGCGCCCCGCTCTTCCCAAATAGGTCAAACTTGTTCCTCCTTCAACGTGAAAACTGTCTTCATATGGGAATATTCCAAGGTAAACGAAGTGCTCCGGAAAGATCTCACGTCCCGGATCCCAGAATACATGAAAGGCGCTGCCGCCCAATGCTTCTTCCAGCGCCTCTTTGGAAGGCATGACCATGTCATAGGCTACGAGGTGCAGAATATTGTCCGGCTGTAGTTTTCTTCTGATGCCGGCCTTGGTGGCCGTCATGGACCACATTCCGTCAGCCGCGATAACAACGTCGGAGCGAATCTCGGTTCCATCCTCTGTAATGACGCCCCGCACATGACCTTCTTCCTTGATAACAGACGCGCTGACCGTTGAGGTTCGCAATTCCGCTCCGGCACCTTCAGCCTTCTCCGCCAGCCAGCCCAAGAACGTTTTGCAGTATATGAAAGGAATTGAAATTCCAGGAGAGTTGCCGGCGCATACGGATACGTGAACATCACCATTTTCGATGTTATGGTTACAGAACTGGTTCACCCACCTCTGTATCGGCGCCTCTTCCAGCCAGGGCATCTCGAGAAAAATCCAGGGCGGCACCCCACATCCGGAGAGTATCTTGTCTCCGGGCTTTCTCCCCCGCTCCAGGATAAGGGTCTTCAGTCCCTTCTCCGCGGCTTCCTTTCCTGCTGCCAGCCCCCCAAACGAGCCGCCAACGATTACCACGTCGTACGTCTGATTGGACATAACGTTCCTCCATCTAGACAAATATGTTGAACCTGACAGAACCGTATGATATCAAAAGCAATCAATAGTATATAGGAATCACGGAGGCAACATCCATGAGGCGTGAAATTTACACGGAGGAGCATGACATCTTTCGGGATGCCTTTCGGAAATTCCTGGAGAAAGAGGTTGTCCCCCACCAGGAGGAATGGATCAAGGCAGGCATCGTATCACGCGAGATCTGGAAGAAAGCCGGCGAGCAGGGTTTCATCGCGCCCTGGTTGCCCGAGGAGTACGGGGGAGCCGGAGCGGACTTTCTGTACAGTGCAGTTGAGATCGAAGAGATGGCCCGAATCGCAGAGGCGGGGTTCAACCTCAGCCTCCACGGCGAGATCGTGGTGCCCTACATCGAGGCCTTCGGAAACGAAGAGCAGAAGAAGAAATGGCTGCCGGGGTGCGCGAGCGGGGACATCATCACGGCCGTGGCCATGACCGAGCCGGATGCGGGCTCGGACCTCCAGGCCATCAAGACCACGGCTGTGAAGGATGGGGATTCCTACGTGATCAACGGCCAGAAGACCTTCATCAGCAACGGCATCCTGAACAATCTCTGCGTCGTAGCAACCATGACGGATCCCAAGGCAGAGCCCCGCTACACCGGGATGAGCCTGATCGTCGTGGAGGACGGTACGCCGGGATACCAGAAGGTACGCAAGCTGGACAAGATGGGCGCCCTGTCCCAGGACACCGCAGAACTATTCTTCGAGGACTGTCGGGTGCCCAGAGAGAACCTGCTCGGGCCCGAGGAGGGGCAGGGCTTCATACAGCTCATGCAGAAGCTTCAACAGGAGCGCCTGGTCATTGCCATCACAGCCGTGGCAAGCATGTGGGCCGTCCTTGACTGGACCAAAAAGTACTGCCAGGAGCGGAGCGCCTTTGGTAAGCCGATCATCAAGTTCCAGAACACGCGCTTCAAACTGGTGGAGATGTACACAATGGCCGAAATCTGCCAGGCCTTCTGTGACCGTCTCCTCAAAGAGCACGTCCAGGGTACGGATGTCGTCACCGAAACCAGCATGGCCAAGTATTTTTTCACCGAAGAGTGCAAGAAGATCGCTGACCAGTGTCTCCAGTTCTTCGGCGGCTACGGCTACATGAACGAGTACCCGATCTCCAGGGCCTTCCGAGATATCCGCGCGACCACCATCGTCGCCGGTTCCACCGAGATCATGAAGGAAATCATCGGCCGAAACCTGGGCATGTAGAATGCTATAGAACTTGTCGCCCCCGTCGTGCATCCAAGAAGAATTGAGACTGGAGGATGCGTGATGACTCGTTCGGAAACCATACTCGATTACTGGTTCAAGGGGTTGGACGATCGCACCGAGGTCGACCCTGAGTTGCCTCACGTGAAGCGCTGGTTCTCCGGTGAAGAGGCCACGGACCGTGAGATTCGTGAACGATTCGAGGAAGACCAACTGCAAGCGGCCCGGGGGGAGTACAAGGATTGGGAGGACACCCCGCAGGGCCGGCTGGCCCTCGTGATCCTTCTCGATCAGTTCCCCCGCAACCTGTACCGGAACTCGCCCAAGGCCTTTGCGACCGATCCGATGGCACTCGACCTCTGCTCGAGATCGATGGAAGATGGGTTCGACGAGCTGTTGGCCCTGATCGAACGGGCCTTTCTCTACATGCCCCTCATGCACGCGGAATCTGTGGAGATGCAGGAGAAGGGCAAACAGCAGCTTTCACTCCTGGTGGAGTTGGCAAAGAAGAGAAGCCCGATAAATGTCGGGTACTTCACGTACAGTCACGAGTTTGCCGTGAAGCACGCGGTCATCATCGAACGGTTCGGCCGGTTTCCTCATCGCAACGCGATCCTGGGCCGGCTTTCCACACCGGAAGAGGTCGAATTCCTGAAAGGGCCTGACTCGTCCTTCTAGTACCGCGGTACCGGATCGACGACCAGGACGAGGACGTGATGAAAAAGAACAAGCGGTTTGCTGTGCTGAAGGCCGGGACGGCCAACCCCGGGGCTCGTGAGAGGCTGGGTGACTGCGGCGAAATGTTCATGTCTCTCCTGTCCGAGCCCGGGGAGACCTGGGACATCTATGACGTAGAACACGGGGTCTTCCCGGAGGACGTCTCCAGGCACGACGGGTATCTGATCACGGGAAGCCGGTACTCGGTGTACGAGGACCGGCCGTGGATCAAGGAGCTTCTCGAACGGGTGCGAGAAATCCACAGGCGTGAGATCCCGCTGATAGGAGTCTGTTTCGGCCACCAGGCCGTTGCCCTGGCCCTTGGGGGAGAGGTGGGATTCAACCAGAAGGGATGGGACATCGGGTTGAAAGAGCTCACCCTGACCGATGCCGCAAAGGGCCTTCCCTCCTTCAAGGGCGTGCCGAACCCGACCCGGATCCTGGTGAGCCACATGGACGTAGTCACCCGCATGCCGGACCAGGCCGTGCGCCTGGCCTACAGTGAGCGGACGGAATTCGAGATGTTTACGCTCGGCCGTTCCGTGCTTTCCCTCCAGGGGCACCCGGAATACGACGGCGAAGTGATCGGGGAGATCATCGATCTCCTGTCCGGGCTTTCGATCCTGCCGGCCGATCGAGCCGGGGAGGGACGGGCATCCCTGGCCGGGCAGCCCCACAACGCCTTCTTTCGGGATCTGTTGAAGGGGTTCCTTCAGGGATCCGGCATTTGACCGAGATCGAGAGAGGAAACCCTGCCGCAATATTCACCAGCCCCTTAGGGTTCGCGCAGAAATAACTTCACATTTTCGCATCCCATCTTTGGGCCATCTTCAACCCCTCCTCATTCGCAAGATCCTCGACATAACGGTGCTATGCCTGCGGTCTTGCTCGATCGTCGCGGCCGAATCTGACCCAAAT
>JAQYVQ010000329.1 GCA_030145435.1 Syntrophobacteria bacterium
CATCCAGTTGCCCGAGGAACAGGAACCGAACCCGTACCTGGACCGATTCGTGGAGTTCGACCACTTCTTCGTCCGGAAGGTGATGCTCGTCAAGTATTCAAGGGCCTTTGTGGTCTTGCCGGGAGGGTTTGGAACGCTGGACGAGGTCTTCGAGACCGCCACCCTGATGCAGACCGGCAAGATCGATGCCTTTCCGATCGTGGCCATGGGAGGGAAGTTCTGGAAGTCCCTCGGGAAGTTCATCGAAGAAACACTCATCCCGGAGGAGACCATCAGCCCTTCGGATCTCGATCTCATCCAACGGGCCGATTCGATCGACCAAGCGATCGAAATCATACGGAAAGGCTTCTAGTGTTTCGTTACACGAAGTAGGCGACGGCGAGGAGCAGGTTCGTTCCAAGAACCAGACCCACATTAGCGCCCAGGGCCGGGACAAGCTTCTCGACGGTCCCACCGAACCGAAGGGCCCCATACGCCGCCTTGAACGCAAGAGGAAGGGTCAGCAGGGTCAGGAGAACGGCGGTCGGAAAGGAGCCGCTCACAACTCCCCACAAGAGGATGAAGTAGTTCGCGGCCAGGGCCCCCGTGTAGACGAGCGCCGCCCGCCTGCGGCCGAGAACGATCACCAGGTGCCTGCGACCCCCCTGCCGGTCCGCCTCCACGTCCGGGAACTCATTGAGAAACAACAAAAGCGCCGTCAGAATCCCGGGCGGGATGGACAGCCAGATCACGGCGGACGTAACCCCCCCTGTCTGAGCGTAATACGTACCCAGCACCACGAATGTCCCCAGACAGACGCCTGCCGCAAGCTCCCCCATCGCCCAACGTGCCAGATGGGTCGTGTAGAACCTGGCCACCAGCCCGCCGAGGACGATGAACACCATCAGCAGCCACCCGGACGTCCACGACAGATAGACCCCGATCGCGAATGCGATCCACAGGGTTGCAAAGGCCGTGACCTGGACCGCTCGCAGAGAAGTCCGGCCCTTCTGCAGGTTTCCGGTTCCACCGGAAAAGGGGGTCTGCTGGGTTTGGAAATCGATCCCGGTCTGGTGATCGGAGGACTCGTTGTACAGATTTACCGCAATATGGGCAAGGATCACGCCGACCATGGTCAGGAGCAGGCGCAGGGGGTTGAACACACCGTCCTCGTACGCCGCCGCACCGCCGACGAGCACGAGCAGGACCGAAAGCACGAGAAAAGGCACCCTCACCTGAGAGGCCCATATCTTTACCGACTCCAGAAACACCCTGTTTCCTCCTTGGAACGAAATAAAGGGAAAAAGTATACGGAACGATCAATTCCCGGTCAATCCGAAGGAAGAGCCGAAGGAAGGCAAGGAAGCGTAAAATCATTGACAGGTACCCACCGGTTCGCTTAGATTGTCGGGGAATCGTCAATGGGATAAACCCTTTCTGAGAGGAACCGAACACCGATGCTTCACAGGAACTCCAAGAAGACCACCGGAAGTGGCAACCTGCAGTTTCTCTTGGGGGCCGTGCTCCTCATGGTTGCCTGCTACGTGGGCATCAGCATGTTCAAGCCCTACTATGCCTACAGGAGCCTCGAGAGAACGATGGAACAGTGGGCGAAGATTACGCTCTACAGAGGGGGCAGGAACTATTCCGATCTCAACGAAAAAATCAGATGGATGATCGATCGGCACAAGATCCCGTTGGATATCAAGGACGTCGAGATCGTATATGACCCTGAAGAGAAGATGCTGTCCGTCTATGCGGAATACGATGTGTATGTGGAATTCCCGGGCTACGTGCACCACTACTTCTTCCAGCCCTATGCGGAAGTATACGCCGATGAAGACTGACCCCGTGACCTGAGGATTCCGCACCCCGCGACACGATCGCATTCCCGGCCGGCACCTCCCTGCCCTTTTACGAATCCCCCATCCTGCGTACCCGAGGGGTGGAACTTCTCCCCGGTCCTTCGCGTCTAATTAGATAGTAAAAAGTAGTTGTCCACTCCAGATTCAGACGACCATCTTTCGAAACCCTACGTGAGAGGACGGGAATCATGAGCCTCGTGACGACAATGGGCAGATACTGCTTCATCACGTGTGACGGCCCCGATTGCACCAAGAAGATAGAGCACATCACCCCGGAACAGGTGAAGCAATTGGCCAGGATGTGTGACTGGGAGAAGAACGGCGATCAATGGATCTGCCCGGACTGCGCGGCAAGGCTTTCTGAAAAGACGCCTCCCGGAAGACGACGAAGAAAATCCGTTCCACGGAGAGAAAGACCCGGCGTAACGCGGTAGCCCGTTCGGTCCTTCAATCGAAGTGGACTTCGGTGTCTTCCGAGAAATACCGTTGGGTGATCCCATCCACCTCTTGTCTCAGACCTTCGTCCTCACGGCCTGAAAGCTCCTCGTAGAGGGCGGGCGCCATCTCGAGGAACCGATCCAGCAGGGCCGGGTCGAAGTGGATCCCTCTGCCCTTCTTCAGGATCTCGACCGTCTCCTCGAGGGAGAAGGGCTCTTTGTAGGGGCGCTTGGATGTGAGTGCGTCGAAGACATCGGCGATCGAGAAGATCCGGGCACGGACCGGGATCGCCTCCCCGTCGAGCCCTTCACCATACCCGCTCCCATCGTATTTTTCGTGATGATTCCCCACCACGTCGACGGCATCTTCCAGCCAGGCGGAACGCTCACAGATGTCCTTCCCGTGCCGGACGTGGGTCTTCATCACCTGGAATTCCTCATCCGTCAGATGGTCCGGCTTGAGCAGGATGCTGTCCCGGATGCCGATCTTGCCCACATCGTGGAGGAAGGCCCCTTTGATCAGGCTCTGGATCTCACGCGGCTCGAGTCCCAGCGCCTCGGCAAGCCGCACGGAGAGGAGGGTAACCCGATAGTTGTGGGCATCCGTGTCGTTGTCCCGCTTGGCGATGGCGCTGCCCAGGACACTCAAGGTTTCGAGGTTCGCATCCAGCAGGTTGAGAGAGAGCTTCGTCAGCCTGCGCATAAGGGTGAGGATGGTGGGATAGAGGAGGGCGGTCGTCACCAGGACGATGGCGATCACCCAGAACACGGTCTCCCAGACCTCTCGCCGGATGTCTGCCATGGTCTCACGGGACACGGCAAAGACCCCCTCGATGTAGGCAACCGGTTCGCCGCTCCTCTTGGTGAGCGGCAAAGCGATCGCGACGTGAGGGATGCCTTCGATTCTGGCAACCTCCAGCGTGTAGTCTCCGACCGCGGGGAACTCCGGCGGTCCCACAGCCGCCAGGGACTTCACCGTGTCGATGTGCCCGTATGACCTTTCGACGAGATCCGCCACGACCTCGCCCTCGGTGTCGTAAACGATCACCAGGACGAATTCCCCCTTCGGGTTCGGTACGGGGCGTGCTCCAAAGGCATCGAGCTCTTGCTGAACCGCTTCCCGGTCGGACACGCCGGACGCCTCGAGCAGGTCTTCGATCTGGGCGTTGAAATGCGCCGTGCCGAGGAGCGCACGGCTGATGATCGCCTCCCCTACAACATTGCGCTCGTGCATCCAGACAGAAAACCCGAGCACCATGGAGATGAGAACTCCGGTGAGAGCAAGCCGCCACGCCAGCTTCCGGTGGAACCC
>JAQYVQ010000369.1 GCA_030145435.1 Syntrophobacteria bacterium
GGGGTCAAGAAGATCATGCAGGGCGAGTGCGGGCACGCACACAAGGCCTTCATGCCGATCTCGGACCGTATCTTCGTCGGTGACATGAACCTGCCGAGGGAAAGCTGTTTTCCCATCCTGGAACAAATCGTCTTCAGCGGAAAGGTGAAGTTCGACCCATCGAGAAACGACTTCCCGGTCACCATGCATGATCCGTGCAACATCGTGCGAAACATGGGGATCGTCATGCCGCAAAGGCGCATCCTGCACAAGCTCTGTCCTCAATTCCGTGAGATGACACCCCACGGCGTGGAGAACTACTGCTGCGGAGGAGGCAGCGGCTTCGCGATCATGCAGAGCGCCAACTTCCCGGACTGGCGGAACAAGATCTCCGGGAGAGTGAAGTTCAAACAAATTCTGGATGCCTTCCAGGACTGCATCGAGCCGGAGACAAAGAAGTATCTGTGCGCTCCTTGCTCGAACTGCAAGGGGCAGTTCCGCGACCTCCTCACCCACTTCGAGGCTTGGGACCGCTGCAGCATCATGTACGGAGGCCTCGTCGAACTCATCGTCAATGCAATGGTCGACCTGAAGGAGCCCTTCCACGAGTGGGATTTCCATTGATAGGGGCCTGCACATCGCAGGTCTTTGAAGGGTCGGCAAGCCGCAAGAGGAATAGCTGTCGTGAAACGGGCGCCGGAAAGGGCGGAAGCCTTCCGGCGCTCAACTTGACGTGCGCCTGACGGACAGGGGTTGCTCCTTCATCCTGGCCGCTACGTCTTCCCGGGTGGGGATCCCTGCGATCCCTGCCCCCTCCACGACAAAGGACCCCACGCAGGAAGCAAATCGACCAGCTTCTTCCACATCTCCCGTTTCAGCATACCGCAAGAGGAATGCCGCACCGAAGCAGTCGCCTGCCCCCGTCGGGTCCCTCTCGTTCGCAGAGTAGGATTCCAGGATGAGTGTTTGCTCCGGGGCATAGATGACGGCCCCCTCCTTCGCGCGGGTAACGATCACGATCGGTGTAAGCCTCCGGAACTCGTGCACCATGTCCTCGTTCCCTTCGATGTCTTGTGCACTCACGATCACTGCGCCGGCGCAACGGAGCAACCCTTCAAAACCCTTCCACCTTCGGGATCGAATCCGGCCGGTCTCGTCCCACTGCCGCATCCAGCCCTGGGGGGAAACACCGACGAGCGATTCGGAGAACCACCCGCCCATATCCGGAGGGACTTCATGGAGCACGGGGCAGAGATACACGACCCCGGACTTTCTCCAAGCCGCGGGCAGGTAGGCCGTGTCCAAAGAGGCCCCTACTCGGGTCACGTGCTGGACCCTGACGTCATTTTCATAGAAATTTCGGAACGTGGATGTCGCCTCGGCAGGGACAACCACTGTCTCCAGCGGTTCGAGCGTCTTCCGACCGACGAAGTCTTCGCCGTAGGAGGTGAGGAGAGACGCCCTCTTGCCCAAGGAATGGGCGGACAGAGAGGAGTAGAGAGCTGCCCCGCCAAGTTGGATCCCCCCTGCCACAAGATCGTGCGTCACATGGCCGACCGAGAGGAAGTCAGGGACTCCTGGGGATGGATTCACCTTTCCTGCCCTGCTCCTGTCCGTTTCTTGTGGCACTCACCACACGTGACGGGGGGGCTTGCCTGGCCTGTCTTCTTCGCGTCTCGATGGCATACGGTACAGCTTCCATGGAAAGCCTGTCGCAGGGCCGGCTTGTCGTCTTCCTTCTTGGCGCCATGGCACTCCGTACACCCCGTGACCGGGTCATCCACGGGCACCAACGCGCCCGCGTCTTCGTCGAAGACGTGGTGACAGAAACCACAACCCTCTTGTTCCAGCGCATCCATGTGTCGACCATGGGGAAAAACGACGGGTGGCCGCTCAAGCTTCCCGAAGACATCCTCGTGGCCCACCTCATAGACATCTTCCTGAGCCGCAACCCCACCTCCGACATAGAGGAATAAGATCAGCCATCCGATGATCCCTAGTAAGAGGCCCCAGGTCTTCCTATCCATTGCTCACCCCGCAGTTCCGTGCTTCCTGCCTTCTTCAAAGGACAAGAGCTTTTCGGCAGCCTATCATTCGGAAACAAA
The DNA here is from genome assembly GCA_030145435.1 of Syntrophobacteria bacterium. Taxonomy (GTDB): domain Bacteria; phylum Desulfobacterota; class DSWW01; order DSWW01; family DSWW01; genus S015-6. Next base: position 2,085 of record JAQYVQ010000369.1, read on the forward strand.
TGTCACCAGTCCTGCGCCTTGCAGACATCACCAAACTCGGACCCCACATGGGCACGTGTAAACACGAACAGCAACATGTGGCTCAACCTGGAAAACGGAATCGCGATCAGCATGACCTCGCCCGCGAGAATATGCGTTATCAAAAGCGCCCTGTATGGGCCCCACTGATGAAACGCAAGAAACCCGGTCAGAAAAGTGAGTGCGATGAGGGCCAGCAACAGAAAATCCGACGGGCTGGTAACACTCTTCACCTCGGTTACCGTGAGCCTGCGAATCAGGAAGAAGACACAGGCGAGAATGACCAGGACCGTCGTGGCGTCGGTAACGGCCTCGGGCGGACTCCAAAGGCTGATCTCCCACGATTCATACCATAGGACCGCGTGTGCAAGAAGGACAACCGGCGTAACGACGAGGCACGCGTGAAATACGAACGTGACGACGGTCAGCCCGGGGTTCTTTCTCATCGTCACACTCCCAAAGGGGATGAGCCCGTGGAGGAGCGATCGAATCGCATGCGTCCCGCGCGAACTCTTACGCGGCGCCTTGCCCTTTCCGGAAGCGACCATGGCGGACGCGAGGCGATAAAGGCTTCCCAGAATGAAGACGAGGAAAGCGATCCATGCCATGGGTCCCCTTACCAGCTCATAAAGATCCATTGCTTCTCCTCTTCTATTGCCGAACCGGGGACCGCATCGGACCGCATCCTATCAGCAATCGAGAGAAAAGTCAAAAAAAATGTAGTGGTTCCTAGCAGTTACGCTCTATTTTAGCGTGCTCCTGCAGAAGGGTCGCGGCAGACTCGGCGCTCCCCTCGAATCGCCTCACCGTGCTCCCGGATCACGTCATTCTTGTCTTCCCATCCGGTGCTCGTCTACTATGGACCAAGTCAAGGTTTGTGGACGTACCGGCGAGTCACAGAGAGCGGACACATGGACACAAAGGCACTCTCGGTAAGGGACTTCTATGGCAAGGTATGGGGCGAATACGCGGATCCGCTCCATCACCCGATCACTGCCCACGCCCTGTCTACGCAGGCACGGGTCGTGGCCCGCCGCATCCGGGACGCGAAACCCCGCAGGGTGCTCGATCTGGGCTGTGGGCCGGCCCCGGTCGTCCGGGTCGAATCCGCGCCCCTCGTCGTTTGTGCGGATCTCGTCTTCGAGATGCTCCTCGACATCAAGGCAAACCGGGCCGGTCCTGTTGCGTGTCTCGACGCCCGCAGGCTCCCTTTCCGGGATCGCTCCTTTGACTTCATCTGGTGCGGGCTGCTGATCGACCACATCCGGGAGCCTGAAGAATGGATTCAGGAGCTTTCTCGGGTACTCGCTCCCGGTTCCACCCTGGGCATGGCCTGCTGGAATCGGTCCGAGCTGCCGTCCGAGCGTTACCCGGAAAACAGCCGGATGTGTTACACCACGGCGCGTGGGGAAGAACTGTCGGTCGCGAGCTTTCCCACCTGGGAAACCACGCTCGGGCTGCTCGACCAGAAGT
>JAQYVQ010000405.1 GCA_030145435.1 Syntrophobacteria bacterium
AAAGCACTTCGCGGCAGCCAGTTCACGGAGCCCTTCGAGGGCCTGGTTGATGCCCTCCCGGATGACGAAGATCAACTCATACCGTTTGTTGCCCTCCGTCCTGCAGGCGACGAGGTCCGGCTTCATAAACCCGATCGGTTCGGCCGGGGTGATTTCGTAGCCGGCGTAGACCAGGAAATCACGTAGGGCCTTTTCCACCTGCTCCCGGGTGTAGAGTGGTTCTTCATCGTAGATTCGGTGCCAGCCCTGTTCGGCAATCTCTTTCTTCACGTTCGTCTCAATCATCCGGCCAGTCTTCGTTCGGCTTGGGGACCTTGAGGGGTACCGGTTCGCCGTCCTTCCAGTGTTTCGTGATGATGGGATGGTCTACCTTTCTCAAGAACTCCTTAACGGCAGGCACATCGGTCCCTACCTCCTCGGTGGCGATCTTGTCGTAGAGTTCTTCCGGGATGCAGTCAGCAAGCAGGGTTTTGTACTCATTGGGCATCCACACGATGCGTTCCCAACCTCCATCTCCCTGGAGAAACTTCTTGGACTTGGGCGTGCGGATCGACAGTCCCATGGTGCCGTGGTTCTGGTTGCCTCCGCTCATGAATCCAGCCATCTTTGAGAAATTCAGGCCGATCGGGGTGTCCCCCGGGTGCCTGCGGTCCACCAGGCCGATTCCGTCGAGCTCAGGGATGTAAAAGGCGGCGGCCTCGAAGCAGCCACAGTTGGTCTGGGGATAACGGAGGGAACTGTAGAGGTTGACGTACTTTACGGTCCTGGAGGAGCGCTCGTAGACCGTCTGATCCACCCCTGTGTACCTGCCCATCAGCGCGTCCAGGCATTCCCCCTTGGGCATCACGAAGGAGTACCCGTAAGGGTCGATCTCCACGAGGGCCTTGGCCCCCAGGTAGCTCATGATCCCGCAGTATGGGTTGCGCTGCGGAGTGATACAGCAGACATGGTTCGGGGCAAAGGTCTGGCAGAGGGTGCAACCGTAGAAGACATCCACGTCCTCGTCCTCGAGCCCCATCAGGCGGGCGTCATAGGCCTCCCACGTGGGACGGATGGTGGTGTCGAGGATCTGTTGGATGAGGTCCCGGCCGCCCACCTCCGGCGCGCCGATGATGATCTGGGCTTCCACCTTTTCCACCAGCGGGAAGTTGATCTTGGCCATTCCCAGGAGGGATTGCCCCATTTTCTGCCAGTTGTTCTTGTGGGCAGTTTCTTTGTTCATCCTAATCCAGATCGTGTCACGGGTGTTGACGAGCATCCAGCCCTCTCCCTGCTCGAAGGGCATGAACCCGGCGCGGATCAGGGGGTCTACGTGATCCTCGTTGAGCTGGCTTCCCCAGCAACGCAGCCAGATGCCGAAGGGGAAAGAGCTGCCCGGCTCGATCTCGTCGATGTCAGGCCCGATGAGCTCGATGCGGCCGTCCTCGACTTGATCTTCATCGGGTACCACATCTACGTGGATGTAGCTCTGGTACCCGTGTTTCGGCCCGCCGATTTCCATGTACATGTCGGCCTTGCGGATCTTCTGTCCCATCCAGCGTGGAGAAATCTCGATCTCCACGCCATCGAACAGTTCATCGAGTTCCGTGGGTGCCTGAAACACCTTTCCCTCGGGTAGTTTGACGGCGTCGATTCGTATCATGTGATGACCTCCTTTATCGGGTACGATGCGATCTTGATCACTTGAATGCGGCAACCAACTCGTCGAGTCTGCGCTTCCACTCTACGAGAGGGATTTCGTCCATGGTCAGCTTTGCGGTCGAGACCACCCCCGGTCCGAGATGGGCGAGGGAAACCTGTTGCAGGCCTGCGGCCATTCCCTGAACCATCTCCGGGCGATAGCCGATCATCAGCAGGAGATCGGGGCGGTTCTCGAGAATGGAGTCCTCCCAGTCGTCTTCGAGGCACCGGAAAAGCTCGGCGAGCCACATCTTCTTGGTTTTCACATGCCCTGCCTGCTGCTCTACGGCGAGAACAATGTTGCCGGTAGCAGCCACCGGGCAGGAGAGGGCTTCCGCCAGCTCTGTTGCGTACGCAACCAGCGGCTTTCCATCGAGAGAGATCCGCTCGCATCCGTCGCCTGCGACCACCAGGGGATTCGTGTGTTTCCGGATTTCTTGGGCCCAGTCTTGTGCGTCGAAGGTCTGCATCGTTCTACTCCTTCACGGCTTCGCGCATGATCAGGCGCTTGAGCATTGTCGCGTACCGCCCCTGTTTGATACCGTAGTTATCGATGTACTGGTCCATGGTGACGAGTTCTCCGTTGCGGTTCCTCACCCGGTTAGCGGTGGTTCGTTCCACCTCCCAGCCGTGTTCGTCCCGGAGAATCTTGAGAAGCCTCATCCTCTTCATCACGTGCAACTCCAGGGGACTGCGCAGATAGTAGGTCCAGTCGTCCGGGAGCGAGTGGAAGTACTTCTGGTGGATCTCCGTGTAGTTGTCAATCGTAGAAAGCCGCGGCTCCCGGAGTGCGCACGTGGTGAAGCAGAGTTTGAGGGCCATCGTGACGGCCTCTTCCTTGGTCTCCACCGGGAAGATCAGATGCGGCGGGGAAGGGTCCACCTCACGGACCGAGCCGTCGATTCCGTCGTACATGGTCCAGTCGTCCCGCGTGTACTTGTTGCCTACCAGCATGCGCTTGAACTTGAAGCCTGAGGGCCCGATCACCACCGGAGCGCCTATCCGCGCGAACCCCGAGGCCTTGGCCATCATCTTGTCCGATGCAGGGCCCCAGATGATCACGGCGAAAGGTGCCCGGTTCAAGCTGTAGTCGGCCACCTGATCGAAGTTCGCCTTGCCGGAGATGCCGCCGCCAAGCTGTGCGAACTTGTACATGGACGCCATGATGTGGGTGTCTGCGGAGCAGCCGCCGCAATTGACCAATCCCTTGAGGGTGGCCATGCTAGGGTAGTTTTCCGGAAAGGCCTTGCCCGTCTCCTCGTCCAGCTTCCGGGCAACGTCCCCGGCTGCACAGCCGGCGGTCATGACGACACAATTCCGGTCGAGCAACTCCTTGGCCATGTCCGCCAGTTCGTCGTCCCCACCGGGGTAGTGGCCGCATCCCAGGAGGGAGACCATGCCGGGCCCGTTGCCGCCCAGGACCAGGCCAAAGGTCAGATCCCGAAACTCAAGGTGGCTGAGAGGTCCTCGTCCCGGTCGCATCCGGAATTTGTCGGCGGCAACCTTGTCGGTGGCAGCGGCCAACAGGCAATCCATGACCGGAATTTCCTCGGCACAGACCGCCTCGCATTCTCCGCAAAAGAGACACCTGTCATACAGATCCGCCAGGGAAGCCCCTCCAGCGTTTTTCAGGGCCGTACTGATCAGAAGTGAATTCGGGCACACGTGAAAGCAGGCATCACACCCTGTGCACTTCTTGGCTCCTTGCTCGATGACGGCAGGATCCGGTACTTTGCCCATTTTTCCGGGAAAATCCTTGAAGAAGGCCGCAACGGCATCCGCAGCCTTTTCGACGGACCTCACCACCAGGCTCTCTGCCTCTTTCAACCGTCCTACGATCTTCTCCACAGGCTCCTCCGAAAGGTCGGGGGCGGAGACGGAAACGGCCGAGCCGGTTGCCAGAACCGGAATGCCCGCCTTCTTAGCCTGGCCGATGACGTCCAGAGGATAACAGGACCTGGATGCCACGATCAGATCCGGGATTCCGGAACGGATGCCCTTGATCGCCTTACCGGTCGAGGTGAGCACCTTTCCGGCCGGATAGAGGCGGACAAGTTCGTGGCCCGCATTTCCCAGGCCGGTGATCTCGATGCCGGGGGCCAGGTCCTCCTCTTCCAGGCGTCCGACTGTGTAAAGGATCGGAAGGCAGTCGTCACCGAAGAAGGCGAGAACGGGTCGGCTCTGATCCACCGTGCCCAAACCCACGGGGGTGCGAGCCTCGGGATAGAATGCCATCTCCTTGACCGGGAGGTCGCCCGTGGAGAGGGACTCGAAACAACAGATCTTGACGAGTTCTTCGACTTCGGTGGCCAGGAATTGAAGAGAGCCGAGGTGCAAGGCCCGTGACTCCAGATCCAGCGGGTCACCTCCACCTTGCGAAACGACGGATGCCTGCTCGATCAACTGCGCCTCTGCGTAGCTGAGGGCCTGGTCGAGTTGGGCGAGGTTCTTTGGCTCGAAACCGGTCAGGGCGGCGATGTTGCACGTCGGGTAGACGATCGACTGTCCCAATTCGATCGCCTTTTCGGATCCGAAGACCTTCAGGGCCTCAGTCAGGACCTCCCGTGCGGAAGCGACGGCCTTGGTCGCAGCGGACACATGCTCTTCCAGGTTCCCGAGCGCCAGAGCTGTCTCGCGACTGGCCTGGACCGCGGATGACCCGTTCTTCGGATCAGACTGGGTATACAGGGGGCGATACCGTTTCAGGAGTATCCGGTCCCATTCGGCCAAATCCTCTGCCCTCGTGAAGGGCCGTATCTTGGTCTCATACTGTTTGACCCGGGTCTCGATGTAATCGTCGCGCAGGATCTGACGAACCAGCTCCTCGTTTCCTCGGATATCGGGTGTGATCTTCCCGAGGTCCACGGCGAGGTCGCCTACCTTTTCGGTGACTTCCCCCTCCTTGGGTTGCTTGAACCCCTTCAATCGGTCCTTGCGCAGCTCATGGGTTTTGGTTTCCGCGGCGGCGGGTTCGTGGTCGTCCTTGTCGATGAAGTCGGTTTCGGCCATGCACTTGGCGCAGACCGTGCGCCGTTTCTGGGCCGGACCGAGTGCCCCCTCCGTGCTGATTCCCTTGACGCGATGGGATGCAGAGATGTCTTCGGTCTGCACTACCTGCCGGCACATCTCGCAAAGATCGATCCCACAGACTACGCATTTCTCCGCGGCTTCGTTGTGGTTACACATCCCACAGAGGACAGCGTCCGACATCAGATGCTCCTTTCGAGTTGTTGGTATACTATCAAACCCCCGCTATACCACGTTCTTCCACCACCGCGTCTTTCATTCCTTCCGTATGCTCGATGACGGTCATCCTGCCCCGTCCGATCCGGGCGATCTTGTGCATCAGGTCCGGGTCCGCGTTCTTCTCGTTGATACAGATGCACGAAATGCTGATTCCCTTTCGAACCGTCTTTGCCGCCTCCTGGATGGCAAAGCGCGCCGGAGACGGGTGCGGTGCGGTTGCATCTCCGTCCGAGACAAGGATGATGTGCTGCTTGCCGCGGCTCTTGGAGTGCCTTGCGAAGAGCCCGCGGGCCCGTAAGAGCCCGAAACCGATATTCGTAAAGGCGTTGTCGTGGAGGTCGAGGTCCAGGACCTTTTCCGTCAGCAGGTACGTGTTCGTCGTGAGGTCGGCAACCACGTTGGCCAGGTTGGAGAAGGTCACGAGCCCCATCCTGTCCCCATATTGCGACGAGGCCATGGCCAGCGCGATGGCACCCTCTTTTGCGTACCAGAGTTTCTCGAGTTGATCCATCGTGCCGGAGAGATCCAGACAGAGGAGAATGTTCAGGCGGGCACGAATGTCCCTCTGCACGACCCGGATGTCTTCGCGCGCAACCTCTCGATGGTGGTTTCGGATTGCCTGGCGTATCGTGTCCTTGAGCGAGAAGTCCCGATAAGAGTCACCGAACCGCCAGGGTCGCATCCCCACGATGCGTCCCTCTCCGACGAGGCATTTCTTCCCGGCCCGGTGCTTGCCCATGCCGGTCAGTTGGCTGCCTTCCCACACGCGGGGCGCAAGTCTCTCGAGCAAGAGGGCGATCCCCCTCCGGGAGAGCTTGTAGCCACGGTCCTTGCGGGACAGGATCTGGCGTTCTTCGAGTTGTTCAACCGTTCGGATGAGCGCCTCGGCCTCGAGCTTGGCACGCAGCTCGGCGGAGAGGCGTTCCTGTTTCTTCCTGGTTTCGTCGATGTCGGAAAGCAAGTCGAAGGTGAGGTTGTCCTCCATCTGACGATCCAGCCACTTTGCAAGCATTCGATCGACCATTTGCTGGTGCATGACAGCCAGCTCGGACTCCGGGAAGCGCTTGACCCGCTTGAGCAGGAGATCAAAGAGGCCGAACTTGAGGGGTTTGCGGAAGTGGTCCATCTTCGCGATTTCGTCGACAATGGCCAGCATCTTGTCGGTAGACAGGGGAATCCAGTCCTCGGAAGGGCCGGAGATCCCCAGGGCCTCGTCGGTGATTTCCTGGATGACCTCCTGAGTCGAACGGTTGGAGAAGGCGTGCGAGGCCAATTGTACCCGGTGGGGCAGGGCCACGGAGGTGGCCTGTTGCACGAGTCCCTCCAGGGAATCCCCGGCAAGGACCTTCTCGCAAGAGGCCAGGAGTTCACCGTACCGCAAGGTCCCCCGGTTTGAGACCCCCCGTGAGAGATCGTCATGTTGTCGTGTTCTGTGCACGATCTTCAAGGCGGGTTCTGCCCAGTCGGCGGAGGGCTGGGCCGCGGTGACAAGGCGCCTCTCGAAGTCGCGGTCCGAGACGTAGTCGAGGGCGATGCGGTCGAAGTGGTCGGCCAGATCCATGGGCATTTGAGCAAGGCCCGATTCCGAGCCCGTGGCCACGATCCAGACATCCAGGGGGAACAACTCGTCCCGGTTGCCGATGGTAACACCGTCTCCCGCCAGTCCTGCGAGGATCGAGTTCAATACCCGTTCCGGCACGCGATCGATGAAGTCCACGAGGAGGATGCCACCGTTGGCCCGGAGGAATTTTCCGGGAACAAAGGCTCTCGGGTCCAGGACTCCGAACTCCAGGGCCCGCAGGGGGTTGAAATCCCCGATAAGGTCAGCCGTCTTCAACTCGGCGCTCCCCGACACGTGCCGAACCCTGTTCGTCCCGGGCAGGGTGGTTTCTGCGAGGTCCTCTCCGCGAGTCAACCGCTCGAGGCACCAGGGACAGGAGGGTGCGTCGATCGCGCAATTGACCGGACAATCCGCCACGACTGCCCTTGGGGACAGGAATTGTACGATCCTCTTGGCCAGCATGGTCTTGCCGACCCCGGGAGGGCCTGCAAGGTAGATGTGATGGCCCGAGATCATGGAGGCGAGCAGGTCGTCCCCGGTGGTCGAGGGCAGAGACATCCCGTCGAAGAGAATCTCTCGTGCCTTCTCGTGCCCGAGTGCTCGGATCTCTTCCCTGATTTCTACCTGAACCGTCATTGTCCTCAAATCCTGCATTGGTTATCTATTTGGGGTCAGGTCGTAATTATCAACCCAAGCGACGTCGCGAGGGGTGGTAATTAAGACCAGACCCCATACCCACGGC
>JAQYVQ010000475.1 GCA_030145435.1 Syntrophobacteria bacterium
GGCCTGCCCGACCTCTATGGAGGCATCGACACGCTCGGCCTGATGCGGGGCATCGAGACCTTCATGATGGATCTGATCGAGCGTCCTGAATGGGTCCAGGAGAAGACGGCCGAGGTCGACCAGGCCCTGTTCGACGTGGCAGAGGGGATCTACGAGTTGATTCGCCTCGAAGACGGGAGCACAGCGGATCAGAATTTTCGCCTGTGGGCACCCGGAACAACGATGCACCTCCAGTGTGACCTTTCGGCCATGATTTCACCCGCCATGTTCGACCAATTTGCCGTACCCTTCCTGAAGAGACAGAGCCGATGGTTTGACTACACCATGTTCCACCTCGACGGCCAGGCGTGCCTCAAGCACCTCGACATGATCCTGGACATCGAGGAGATCGATGCGATCGAATGGACCCCGGATCCGAAGGGTCCGGACGGTGGGAACCCGGAGTGGTACGAACTCTATCGGAAGATACTCGATGCCGGAAAGGCTGTGCAGCCGATCAACATCTGGCCGAACGAGGTGGTTCCCCTGCTGGACGCAATCGGCGGAAAAGGCGTGTACGTGCTCGGACTATTCGCCGGTGAAGACGAAGTGGAACAAGTGCTCAAGGATGTGGAGACGTTTCGCTGACATGTACGCAATCGGCCTGGAACTCAGCACACAATCCGCAAAGAGTCTTGTGCTGGACGTTGAATCCGGAAACGTCGAACACCTGTGCTCGCACGAATATGACGCCTGTTTTCCGCAATATCAGACACAGGGCGGGGTCCTCGTTTCCTCCGACGAGGATATTCGCCACACGTCGCCTTTCATGCTGATTCAGGCCCTGGATCTCGTCTTCGAGCATTTGCAGAAAAGCCACCTCGACCTGGCCCGGGTCCGAGCGATCAAGGTCGATGGGATGCAGCACTGCACGGTTTGCGCGAATCAACAACTGGCGGCGGTGCTCGGAAAGCTCGATCCGAAACAGGGCCTCCTGCCGCAGCTTCGACACACGATCAGCCGCCAGACCTCGCCCATCTGGGAAGACCGATCTCCGACCCGGGAGGCGGCCTACCTGACTGAATCCTTGATGGATCAGGGCGGGATCGAAACCCTGACAGGAAACCGGGTCGAGCTTCGCTTCCCGGCCGCACAGATCCTCAAGTGGGGAAGGGAACACCCGGAGGAGATGAAGAAGACAGCCCACATCTTCCTCTTGAGCGCCTTCATCACCTCGATCCTATCCGGGAAGATCAACGCCGTGGACACCGGCGACGGCTGGGGCACCAACCTCAATCACACGGACATCCAAAGCCCGGGCTGGAGTGCCCCTGTCCTCGCAGCAATGAGTCGATATCTTCCGAACGGAGCTGCCGAGGCGGATCTCCTGGCCAAGATCGGGGCCATGAATCACTACGACGCCCCGGCAGGCCAGGTGAACCCGTACTTCTCGGAGAAATACGGCGTCAACCCGGCGGCAATTGTCTTGACCGGAACCGGAGACAATCCGGCAACCCTGCTCGGATGCGGTAGCGAGACGGTGATCTCTCTGGGAAGCAGCTACACGGTGAACGGCATGAGCAAGACCGTCACTCTTTCTCAACATGGCGAGTACAACATCTTCGGGTACATCCCCGACAGGACCATGTCTCTCTCCGTCTTCACCAACGGAAGCAAGCTGCACGACCACTTCTTGAGACGCTACCTTCTTCATGACATAACCGGTGAAATCACCCCCACTGACTGGGAAGCCTACGTTCACGCCGGCGGCCCTTTTCAGCTACACGAGGACGAGCACCTGATGTTGCCGTACCGGCAGGCAGAGTCCGTCCCCTTGAGGCCGAGCGGGATCGTTCGGCAGGGGTTCGACGAAGGAGACGGGAACGCCAACATTCGGGCTCTTTGCATCTCCCAGGTTCTTTCTCTGCGCCTCCATTCCAGTCATCTCAGTGAACCCGCCTCGATCTGCGTGGTCGGCGGCGGCGCCAAGAACGCGTTCTTGATGCAACTCATAGCCGATGTTTTTCA
>JAQYVQ010000608.1 GCA_030145435.1 Syntrophobacteria bacterium
TCGACCTCTACACCGTCATGCTGAGGATTCGTAGTTTCGAGGAAAAGATCGAAGAGTTGGTCATGACCGCGACGATCGGCGGGTTCGTTCACCTCTACGTCGGACAGGAGGCGGTTGCCACCGGGGTGTGCGCCACGCTGACGGACGCGGACTACATCACCAGCACGCATCGGGGCCACGGGCACCTGATTGCCAAGGGTGGAGACGTCAAGCTGATGATGGCCGAGCTCTTCGCCAAGAGCACCGGGTACTGCAAGGGCAAGGGCGGATCCATGCACATCGCGGACCTGGACCTCGGCATCCTGGGCGCCAACGGGATCGTGGGCGGCGGCGCTCCGATCGCTGTTGGTGCTGCCATGGCAGCCCGGTACAAGGGCACGGACGGCGTGTGTGTCTGCTTCTCCGGTGATGGTGCCTCCAACCAGGGCACGACTCACGAGGCGATGAACCTGGCAGCCGTCTGGAAGGCGCCGGTCGTGTTCGTGGCGGAAAACAACCACTACGGCGAGTTCACCTCCCAGGCCAGACACCAGTGCATCGAGTCGATCACCGAGCGGGCGGCCGGGTACGGCATCCCCGGGGCGATGGTGGACGGCAACGACCTGGTGGCCGTCTACGAGGCGGCCGCGGAGGCGGTGGACCGGGCCCGGAAGGGCAAGGGGCCGACCCTCCTCGAGTGCAAAACCTACCGCATCAAGGGACACTTTGTCGGGGACCCGGAAGTCTACCGTGAAAAGGAAGAAGTCGAGGCGTGGCAGAAAGCGGACAAGGACGCGATCCTACGTTTAGAGAAGAAGGTTATCGACACGAAGGCCCTGACCAATGACAAGGTGAAGAAGATCCGCGAGTCGGTTCAGAAGGAGATCGACGAGGCGGTCAAGTTTGCGGAAGAGAGCCCGGAGCCGGATGTGAGTGAGCTCATGGAAGGCGTGTACGCCTGATGAGTGTCGGACGGGATACCGGCGGTGAGAAGTTTTGTGCGAACAAGAGCATGTTTTGAGATAGGGAGGAGACCGGCATGACAAGTATGAACATGGGGATGGCCATCAACAACGCCCTCAGCCTCGAGATGGAACGTGATCCGAACGTGTTCCTGCTCGGAGAGGATATCGGGCTTGCCGGAGGCGTTCTGGGCGTGACCGCAGGCCTCCAGGCGAAGTTTGGCGAGAAGCGGGTCCTGGATACCCCGATCTCGGAGAGCGCGATCGTGGGCGCTGCAGTCGGCGCGGCGGCTGCCGGCCTTCGGCCCGTGGCAGAGTTGATGTTCGTGGATTTTATCGGGGTCTGTCTGGATCAGCTGTTCAACCAGGCGGCCAAGATGCGGTACATGTTCGGCGGAAAGGCAAAGATCCCGATGGTTCTTCGGGCTTGCTGCGGTGCAGGCATCGGGGCTGCTGCCCAGCATTCTCAGTCGCTCGAGGCCTGGTTCATGCACATTCCCGGGCTGAAGGTGGTCATGCCCAGCACGCCGTACGATGCAAAGGGGCTCTTGATCTCTGCCATCCGGGACGACAATCCCGTGGTCTTCCTGGAGAACAAGGTCCTGTATCAGATCGAAGGAGAGGTGCCGGACGAGTCCTACACCATCCCCATCGGGGAGGCGGACATCAAGCGAGAGGGCAGCGACGTCACAATGGTTGCCACGGGCCAGATGGTGTTGCGCGCCCTGGCCGTGGCCGAGAAGATGGCCTCTGAGGGCGTGAGCGTGGAAGTCCTGGACCCCCGCAGTCTTTCCCCTCTCGATGAGGGTGCCATCCTGGCGTCTGTGAAAAAGACGCACCGCCTGGTCATTGTCCACGAGGAGGTCAAGTTTGCCGGCTCCGGGGCAGAGATATCGGCCACGGTCGCCGAGAAGGCCTTCGACTACCTGGATGCGCCAATCCTGCGCGTGGCCGCACCCTTCTGTCCCGTGCCCTTCTCCGGAAAGCTCGAAGCGGAGTTCCTGCCCAGCGAGGAGAAGATCACGAACGCAGTCAAAACCGTCATGGAGGGTTAAGAGCAAGGGGCAGGGATCAGGCCC
>JAQYVQ010000044.1 GCA_030145435.1 Syntrophobacteria bacterium
AGTCTATTTCGACGAGGAAGGCGGGTTTCGGGAAACACCGATCTATGACGGCTCCCGGGTCCGGTGCGGCAACGTTCTCGAGGGGCCGTGCGTGATCGAAGAGCCTGCCACGACCATCGTGGTCTACCCGGGACAGACGGCCCGGCTGACCGAGTTCGACCACTATGAAATATTGGTATCCTGAAGAAGCTGTTAGCTCTTAGCGGTTAGCTTTTAGCTCCTCGCCACAACCGCCGGAAGAGTGCCTGCCAAGGGGGCGGGGTGGGCTAACAGCTAACAGCTAAAAGCCAAAGGACAAAGGAATGGAATGGGTCTGAACCCAGTGCATAGGAAGCCATGAAATGAGAGACGTTGATCCAATTACCGCCGAGGTCATCCGGTGCGGCCTTCATACGATCGCCAACGAGATGGGCGACACCATGATCCGGACAGCGACGACGCCGACCTTCAGTGAGTCCCACGATTTCTCGACTTCCATCTTCGACGAACGGGGCAGGATCATCGCCCTGGCGGATGCCCTTCCCATCCACATGGGGGCCAGCAAGTTTTCGGTCACGGCCTCCCTGGAGGCCTTCGGTGATGATCTCCACCCGGGGGACATCATCGTGGTGAACGATCCGTACCACGGCGGGTCCCACCTGCCCGACTGGACAATGATGACGCCCATCTTCTCCGGAGAAGAGCTTCTCTTCTTCCCTGTCACGAGGGCCCATCAGGGCGACACGGGAGGGACGGTGCCGGGCGGGTACAATCCGGGCGCCACCGACATCTGGCAGGAGGGCCTTCGTCTGCCTCCGATCAAGATCTGCGACCGCGGCAAGCCACGGGACGACATCATCAAGATGCTCCAGATCAACAACCGGGAACCGACCTTTCTCGGCGACCTGAAGGCCATGATGGGCTCGGTCCGGGTGGGGGAGAGGCGGCTCCGCGAGATGCTCGAGAAGTACGGTATCGAGACGGTCCGGGACTGTCTGGACTACATGATCGAATACACGGAGCGCAGGTTTCGGGCCGAGATCCGCGAATGGCCGGACGGAGAGTACAAGGGAGAGGCCTACCTGGAACATGACTGTCAGGGCGTCCAGGACATCACGATCCGGGCGACCGTGACCGTGTCCGGGGACTCCCTCAAGATCGACTTCACGGGAAGCGACCCGCAGACGCCCGGTTTCATCAACAGCTCCCTGCCCAACTCGTACTCTTACGTGTTCCTCACCCTGTCGAGCATGATCGACGACGGGATCCCCCGGAACGAAGGGCTCCTTCATCCTGTCGAGGTCATCCTGCCGGAGGGCACGGTCGTGAACCCGAGACCACCGGCTCCCTGCACGGCCTGCACACTCCATGCGGGCGGTGAAGTCGGTGAGGCCCTGGCCTTTGCCCTGGAGAAGGCGATACCGGAGAAGGCCTATGTGCAGAACATCAAGCTGGGCATGCCGCTGGTCACCTACGGGACGAACCCGTACACGGGTGAGTTCTACGTCGATCAGAACGTGATGATGGCCGCCGGCTGGTGTAACGGAGCCTACGGCGTGGATGGCTGGGGCGCCCTGGCCCCGTTCTTCGGGGCCATGACCATGGCCACGGGAGAGCTGCACGACATGCTCTATCCTGTTGAGACCCTTGGTCGCGAGTACATCACGGATTCGGGCGGGCCCGGAAAATGGCGCGGAGGCCTGGGCGCCGACGTGGGGATCAAGGCCCTGGCACCCATGTTCCTCAGCACCTACCTGATCGGCACGAAGTATCCGATGCGGGGGTTCAACGGGGGGATGGACGGCTCGCCGAACCGGATCGTGATCCGGGCCGGGACGCCGGCCGAGACGGAAGTGGCGCAGACCGCCTTTGAAGAGCCTCTCTCTGCGGGCCACGTCTCGCTCGCCGTCATGGGGGGCGGCGGCGGGTGGGGAGACCCCCTCGAACGGGAGCCGTCGGCCGTTCTGGAGGACGTGCTCGACGAGTACGTGTCCCTGGAGGGGGCAAGGCGAGACTACGGGGTCGTGATAGATGAGAAGACGATGGAGGTGGACGAAGGGGCCACCGTGCGACTCCGAGAAGATCTGGCGGAAGAGCGGGCACGGAAACAGGTGGAGGTCGTGCGCGCCGTCCGGTACCTGTCCCTCGAGTGGCAGGAACTCTGCCACGAGGCAGTGAACCGGGACCCGGAGTTCGCCGAGTTGGCCGGCGACCTTACGATGGATCTCAACAACGTGATCGAGGACTGCCCGGACGGAGAAACGAAATGCCTGTACTGGCGCTTCCGGAGCGGCAAACTGTCCGAGACTTCGGTCGTGTCGCCGGACGCACTCGCGAACATGGAGGCCACGGCCGCGACCCTGGCATCCTATGACACCTTCATGAAGATCAACACTGCGAAACTGACGGTCGAAAAGGCGATGACAGCGGGGCTGATTCGGTTCGAGGGGGACCTCATGAAGATGATGGAGCACGCAGAGGCCCTGAATCGATTCACAGAGGTGCGCCGGGGCATTCCAACAGAGTACTGAAGACCGCCCCATGCGGGCAATGGAAGAGGAGAGCAGGCCATGCAGAAGGTAACGGATCTTGTTGTCGACACCCTTGTCCAGGCCGGTATCGATCACGTCTTCGGCATGCCGGGGGGCGCCACGATCTTTCTGTACGACGCGCTCGCGGATCGGCAAAACGAGATCCGTACTGTCCTTTCCCGGCACGAAGGAGGCGCTTCCTGCATGGCGGACATGTACGGCAGGCTCACCGGGAAGCCGGGCGTCGTCATCGCCCAGGGGGCCTGGATCGGGTCGAACGCCGCCTTCGGGATCATGGAGGCCGCCCTGGCCGGGTCACCGATGCTCATCTTCGCCGACCTTTCCGACTATGCAGGGCTGAATCAGTTTGCACCGTACCAGTGCGTGGGAGGGGAATACGGGTCGATCGACCTGCCGAGCATCATGCGGTCCATGACCAAGTACACGACGGTCGCCAGCACCCCGGAGGAGTTCGTGCACGGGACCCGGCTCGCCATCAAGCACGCGACCACCGGACGGCCGGGCCCTGCCTGTGTCCTGTTCCGCTGGAACGTTGCCATGTCCCAGATCGACCCTGACAAGGCAACCCCTCCAGTCTACCCCCTGGAAGGCCATCTCCGCGTGTCGCCCCCCTCGATTTCCTGGGAGGATGCCGAGAAGGTTGCCGATCTTCTCCTCGGGGCACGGGACCCGGTCATGGTGGTCGGCAGAGGGGTGCACGTCTCCAGGGCGTACGATGAGGTGAGGGGGCTTGCGGAGGAAATCGGCATGCCCGTGGCGACAACCTACATGGGGAAGAGCGGAATCGCAGAGACCCACGACCTCTCCGTCGGGACGATCGGACAGATCGGACAGAGGGCCGCGAACGAAAAAATCACCGGCGCGGATCTTCTCTTTGCTGTGGGGACCTGCCTCGCACCGGACAACACGAAGATGCTTTCCCCGGACTTCATCAACCCGGAGCGGCAGAAGATCGTGCAGATCGATATCGAGCCTCTGAACGCGGGTTGGACGTTCCCGGTCACCATGGGCATCACGTCGGACGCAAAGGCTGCCCTCAAGGCGGTCCTGGATGTGATCCGGACGCGGCCGTCGAAGGGCGATGCGCAGGAACGCGTACAGGCACTCAAGGCGTTCAAGGCGGAGCGGGGCTTCTTCTCGAGCGAGGCCTCCGACTCGGAGGAATCCCCGGTTATGCCGGAAAGGATCGTTCGGGGGCTCAACGAGACGGTCGGGCCGGACGACCTGGTGGTCCTCGACTGCGGGAACAACCGGATGTTCATGGCCAACCTCTTCCAGTCGAAGACCCCGGGCCAGGTCCTGGCCCCGGGGGGTGCGGCCGGCGTGGGCTGGGGAGTACCCGCGGCCCTGGCCGCGCAACTGATTTGTCCCGACAAGCGAGTGGTGGGCGTGTGTGGTGACGGGGCCATGATGATGATGCTCTACACCCTGGAGATGGCGAAGCAGTACGAGGTGCCGATCAACTATGTGGTCATGAACAATGCCTGTCTCGGAAATGTCCTGGACTACCAGGCGCCGGGCCGGGCGATTGCTACCGAATACCCGGAAACGGACTTCGCAGGGATTGCCAGGTCCATCGGGTG
>JAQYVQ010000055.1 GCA_030145435.1 Syntrophobacteria bacterium
CCGGCGCGCCGGCTCAGGTTCGCTGCCAGGGTGAGGGGCGTCGGACGTCCCGCATACGTCTCGAGGAGTTCTTTCAACTCCGCGCGAAACGCGGGGTCGTTCCGGTACTCGAAGAAGGCCTTCTCCAGCTCCTCCAGAGTGGGCATCAGGACCTCGGGAACGAAGATCCCGCCGTACCGACCGAATTTTCCTGCCTGTTTCACTTCTCGTCTTCCTCGTCTGGCCGGTTGAATCCAAAGGTCAGCATTTTATAGGGATCCCGCGGGGTATGCAACATCGCGAGCGGGATGCTAGAATGGAAGCTCCTCCTGCAAAGGACCGAGCGGGACATGAGCGGCATCCTCCTCATACTCGGAAGCGGCGTTCTTCTGGTGGCGGCCTACGTCTTCTACGGGGCCTACCTCTCCCGAAGACTGGGCATCGATCCGAGTCGGCAGACGCCCGCCCATGAGCAACAGGATGGGGTCGACTACGTACCGGCACGAAAGCAGGTGCTCCTGGGACATCACTTCGCCTCGATCGCCGGTGCCGGACCGATCGTGGGCCCCGTACTCGGCGCCGTCTTCGGATGGCTTCCCGCCCTCCTGTGGATCCTGTTGGGTAGCATCTTCGTCGGTGCCGTTCACGACTTCTCGGCGCTGGTCGCCTCGCTGCGCCATCGGGGGCAGTCGATCGGCAGGGTCATCGAAGACGAGATCGGGGGGACCGGGAAGATCCTCTTCCTGATCTTCTCCTGGTCCGCCCTCGTCCTGGTGGTGGCCGTTTTCGCAAAGGTGGTCACAAAGACCTTTGTCGCCAACCCGGGGGTTGCGCCCGCATCGGCCCTGTTCATCGTGCTCGCCCTGGCCTTCGGATGGATCAACTATCGCACCCGGGTTCCCCTTGCCGTATCCACCTGCGTTGCCTTGCTCGTCATGTTCGTGGCCATCCCTTTCGTGATGCGCGTTCCTGTCCTTCTTCCGGCCGAAACGTGGATCTGGGTCCTCTTTCTCTACTGCACCGTCGCCTCTGTAACACCGGTCTGGATCCTCCTCCAGCCCAGGGACTACCTGAACTCGTTCCTGCTCTACGCCGTGCTGGGGGCGGGTCTCGCAGGGGTCTTCTTTTCCCGGCCCACGATCCAGTTCCCCATGTTCACCCAGTTCCAGAGCGAACTCGGCCCCATGTTTCCGATCCTCTTCGTGACCGTCGCCTGCGGCGCCATCAGCGGCTTCCACAGCCTGGTGGCCTCGGGAACCACGGCCAAACAGCTCAACTCTGAGGCCGACGCCCGTGCCATCGGATACGGGGGCATGCTCATCGAGGCCCTGCTGGCGGTGCTGGCCCTGCTGGCGGCCGTACATCTCCATCAGGGCGAATACGCTGCCCTCAAGGCGGCGGGAGGGCCTGTCCACATCTTCTCGTACGGTGTGGGGTCTTTCATGGCCTCCCTGGGCATCTCCCAGCAGACGGGCCAGAGCTTCGCCGCCCTCGCCGTATCCGCCTTCTGCCTGACGACCCTGGACACGGCCACGCGGCTCGCCCGGTTTGCCTTCCAGGAGCTTTTCCAGTCCTCCTCTCCCGGGCGGGCGAACGCCCTCCTCACGAACCGGTTCACGGCCACCCTGATCACCCTTGCGTTCTGCTTCGTGCTCGTCAGGAGCGGGAGTACGGACCGGGTGTGGCCCCTGTTCGGTGCAGCCAATCAGCTCCTGGCCGCCCTGGCCCTCCTCGCCGTCTCGGTCTGGATCGGGCGACGGTCGGGAAAGAACGCCTTCGTACGCTACCCGATGTTCATCATGTTTGTCGTCAGCCTGAGTGCACTTGCGTTGCAGGCATGGAACAATCTCCAACAGGGCCACTACGTGCTCGCAGGCCTCGCCATCCTGCTCTTCGCCCTCGCAGGGGTGCTCGTGAGAGAGACCGCACTTGCCATGCGACGCGCCAGGGCGGGTGAGTCTGTATCGGAAGATGAGCCCTTATTGCATCCCCAGGACCTTTAGCCCTGCTCTGCCGCACCATCGGACTTTGGCGTTGTTCAGGTATGGGAGGTGTGTTACGATGACTCCCCCGTACGGTGACAGCCCTCATGAAAAGGAGGTTCCACATTGAGGGATCATGACAAAGAGAGGGTGCTCGTCGAAGTTGCACACCGGGTCTTCAACCACTACACCAAGGATCCGCGGACCACAGAACAGGCCCTGTTCGACACCCTTTACGAGGAGCGAATCAGGCTGGAGACGGAGAAGGACCGCTCCAAAGCCAAGAAACAGGCGGCCTTCTACCGGAAGATCCGGCGTGAGGCGCTCCAGGCCTCGCCGACCCGCCAGTCCGAGCTGTTGAAGCAGGTGATCGAGGGCTTTGCGGAGGAGGTAGCGGGCCATTTCGACCCGCGCGTCTTCGCGCTGGCCACCCGGGTGGCGCCCCCCGCACTGAGCGCACTGCTCAACGCACTCAGCCCCCTCCGGCTGTTGGCCGCCATCCCGACGGGCATGGCTACCCTGGACGACCAGATCGTGATCGAGGGAGAGACAGAGGCCTTCAAGGCCGCAGCCCAAATGGGTACCACGGTGCTCGTGTCCACCCACTTGAGCAACCTGGACAGCATCATCCTCGGGTATGCCCTCTTCCGCCTCGGATTGCCCCCTTACACGTACGGAGCCGGCCTGAACCTGTTCTCGAACAAGATGATCGGCTTCTTCTTGCACAACCTGGGCGCCTACAAGGTGGACCGGCGCAAGAAGGCGGAGGTCTACAAGCACGCCCTGAAGACCTACGCGGGCTGCACGATGGAACACGGCTATCACAACATGTTCTTCCCCGGCGGCACCCGCAGCCGGAGCGGCGCGGTGGAGAACAAGCTCAAGATGGGCCTGCTCGGCATGGGCCTCAACGCTTACGTCCACAACCTGTGCAACAAGAAGCCCCGGCCCGACGTGTTCGTCGTGCCGTGCACCCTGAACTACCAGCTCGTCCTCGAGGCGGAAACCCTGATCGGGGACTACCTCCAGGCCGTGGGAAAGAGCCGTTACATCATCGAGGACGACGAGTTCTCGAAGCCGAAACGGGTCGCCGACTTCATCTCCAAGCTCTTTTCCCTGGACTCGAGGATCCACATGGTCGTGTCCAAGCCCCTGGATGTCTTCGGCAACGAGGTCGACGAGCAGGGCAACTCACGAGACCATCGCGGCAGGATCGTGGATCGAACACGATACGTATACCGAGACGGTGAGCCCGCCTTTGATGCGCAGCGCGATCAGGAGTACACGCGCGAGCTGGCCCGCGTCATTGCCGACGCATTCCACCGGGATACGGTGATCAAGCCGACGCATTTGGTCTCCTATTCGATCCTCGACTGGCTGTGGGAAAAGTGCCCCGGCATGGATTTCTACCGGGTTCTTCGGACCGGCGGCTCCGAAGAGAGCATCCCCATGACAGACGCCTACAACCGGGTGGACCGCATACTGGGAACCCTTCGCGGCCTCGAGCAGAAGAATTGTGTGAGGCTGGATGACTCGCTCCGGGGGAAAGACACAGGCGCCATCGTGGGCGATGCGCTTGCGCATTTGAAGTCCTACCATCGGCGTCCGGCCCTGCTCCGGAGGGGGGACCGCCTGTTCCATGAGGACCGGAACCTGCTGCTCTACTATCACAACCGGCTTACAGGATTCGGGCTGCCGACATGGGAGAAGCCCCAGTGAAAAAGAAAGAACACCTGGATGTTTTAGTCGTCGGGGGAGGAAGCTTCGGCACCGCCCTGGCCACCCTCCTGAGCGAGACGGACAAGGCCTTCGAGATGTGGGTGCGCCGGGAAGAGCTGGCCGAGGAAATCAACACCCGGCACACGAACTCCCGGTACGCGAACGGCCACACGCTCCCGAAGGAGATCCGGGCGACCACGAACCTGGCAGAGGCGGTGAAGCGAGCGTCCGCAATCCTGATGGCGGTGCCCTCCAAATCGTTCCGCGAGGTCGCAAGGGCCGTGGGGGACACAATTCAAGGGGACCAGATCCTGGTCCACACGACCAAGGGGTTTGAGCTCGATTCTTTCAAGCGCATGTCCACGATCCTCCGGGAAGAGACCTGCACCCTGAAGACCGGGGTGTTCTCCGGGCCCAACCTGGCCGGCGAAATCATGGCCCGACATCCGGCAGGCGCCACCGTGGCCTCTCACTACAACGAGGTGATCGATGCGATCCAGGGCCTGTTCGAGGGGAGCGGGCGCATCAGGGTGTACGGGGGGCACGATGTGGTGGGCACCGAGGTGGGCAGTGCCTTCAAGAATATCATCGCCCTGGCAGCCGGTGCCTCGGACGGCATGGGTTTCGGGGACAACACGAAATCCCTGCTGCTCACCCGGGGCCTGAGCGAGATGGCCCGTATCGGCGTTGCCCTGGGTGCAGACGTCTTCACCTTCAGCGGCCTCACGGGCGTGGGCGACCTGATGTGCACGTGCGCCTCCCCGCTCAGCCGCAACCACCAGGTCGGGGCGCGGCTGGCAAAGGGCGAAGCCCTGGACGACATCCTGAACAGCATGACACAGGTGGCCGAAGGGGTGCCCACGACAAAGGCGGTGCAGCGTTATGCGGAATCGGTCGGCCTGGATCTTCCGATCGTGAAGGCCGTGTACCGACTGCTCTTCGAAGACTGGAAGGTGCCGGACGCCCTCGCGCAGTTGATGGACCTCCCCGTGGGGGACGAACTCGCGGCCCTCCGGTACCGCTGAGCCTCCCTATGCCAACATCCTATCCCCTGCAAGTCGATGACCAGCGGACCCTCCCGGACGGGTACACCGGGCCGGTCTTCATCTGGGACATCGACAAGACCTATCTGTCCACCAACTTCTCTTCCTTGCAGGGCCTGAGCCGCATCCCCCTCGAGTTCGCCGTGGACAAGCAGGCCATCGCCGGAATGCCGGAATGCCTTCGGGGGATTCGCAGGGGACCCGGCCCCGGCTACGGATGCGTTCCCCTGTACTTCGTCTCGGCCAGCCCTCCTCAGCTCCGGGGTGTTCTGGAACACAAGATGATTTTGGACGGCGTTGAGTTCGATGGGATCACCTTCAAGGACTGGTGGCAGATCATGAAGAAGGGTCGCCCAAAACGGATCCTGGACCAGGTGGGGTTCAAGGTCTGTGCACTCCTGGAGGGGAGACAGAGGCGTCCCTTGGCGACGGAGTACCTTTTCGGAGACGATGCGGAGAGCGATGCCGATGCATTCTCCCTGTATGCCGGCCTCGTACACGAGGGGATGTCGTATGGAGAGGCCAGGGACCGCATCGCAGACACGGGCATGCGGGAAGACAACCAGCGTTGCGCTCTTGCCCTCCTCGACCGCCTTCCCGAGAAGCGCGGAAAGGTAAAGAAGGTCTTCATTCATCTCGAAAAGGGCACGCCACCGGAGCAGTACGACCGGTTCGAGTCTCTCGTGGCCCCCGTGAGGGGCGGCCTTCAGCTCGGCCTCGCCCTCTTCGCCCTCGGTCTCGTCGACGAGGACACCGTGCGCCAGTGCCGGGAGGCGATCTCCCCGGCGTCGGGCACACCCGACCCCGAACTGGATGCACTCATTGCCGATGCGGTCGACCGCCGCCTGATCTCACGACAGAAACTTCGCCGCCTCGATTCCGTGCTCCCCATCTCATCCCGCAAGAAACGCTAATGCCCGGGGGAAACGATCCATCCATGGACAGGAAGAAGAGTAACGCATCCGAGGTCTTCATCGATTCTCACGTTCACATTTTTCCTCGGGATCGGTTGGGGGGTCTGATGCGATGGATTCTTCGCCTGGTGCCGTCGCATCCTGTCCCTGAATCCGTCACGGCCGAAACGATACTCCACGAAATGCGGAGGGAAGGGATCACCCATTTCTTCAATCTGGTCTATCCGCTCAAGGAAGAAGAGACGGCTCCGCTGAACAACTTCAACGGCCGCTTCTGTTCGACCCTGCCGGGGGCCATCCCTTTCGCGAGTATGCACCAGGACACGGCG
>JAQYVQ010000087.1 GCA_030145435.1 Syntrophobacteria bacterium
TCCTTTGTCACCTACATGATCCGCCACGAAGAGGACGGCGTTCCTCTGCCGGAGTTCTCCACGATCCGGGAGATCCTTCTCCGGGGCATCCTGACACCGAACAAGAACAGGAAGAAATGATGGAAATCAGAATGCGGACTCTTCTCATTCTCACAGTCCTATTCCTGGTCCAGGGGTACACGGGCTGCGCGTCCCGCGAGTCGCTCATCAAGGACATCAGCGAGGAACGGACGGCTGCCTACAATCAGTGGGCGAAGAGGCAGCAGACCCAAGAAGAATCCGAGGTGACGGTCAGCGGGAAGCTGCACCTGGAGGATGCCGTCAAGCTGGCCATCCAGCAGAACAAGGCACTGCAGGCAACCCTTCAGGAGAAAGAAATCGCCCGGGGCAAGGTCATCGAGTCGTATCAATCGGCCCTGCCCAAGGTGAACGCCACAGGCAATTACACCCGTCTCGACAAGGTCAACACCTTCGATGTGGGAAATGCTTCGATCGCCCTCGGAGATGTGGACAACTATTCCGTGGATCTGACGGTCTCTCAGCCCCTCTTCCGGGGGGGCGCAATCGGAGCCGCCCTGCGCGCGGCAAAGCTCGCCGAGCTGTTGAGCGACGAGGTGGCACGATCTGCCTTGCAGGGAACCATCTACGAGGTCGCCCGCGCATACTACGACGCCCTCCTGTTCCAGCATCAGTACGAGGTGAACGAAGACGCCGTCCGATCGGCCACGGTACACCTCGAGGATGTCATGACAAGGAGAAAACTCGGGGTCGCCTCGGATTACGATGTCCTCCGCGCCGAGGTGGATGTCTCCAATTTTCGAGCGGAGATGATCAAACAGAAGAACAACGTGGATCTTGCCAAGTCCCGCCTGCTGAAGGCCATGGGCGTTCTCCAAAAGGGCGACATCGACCTCGCTGATGAATTCGAATACTGGCCCATGAGGCCCGTCCTGGAGGAGTCCCTGAGGATCGCCCATGAAAACCGGCCGGATCTCTATCAGGCTGAGCTGGTTGTGAGGCTGCAGAAAGAGGCGTTGCGAGTCGCCAAGAGTCGGTACTGGCCGCAGATCGACGCCTTCTTTCAGGAGTTGTGGGGAAAGCCGGACCCGAGTTCGACCACTACCAACGAGTGGAACGACACTTGGAACGCAGGGATATCGGTCAACCTTTCGATCTTCGACGGCCTGGGACGGGAAGGCCGTGTTTACCAACAGAGGGCCACTCTGGACCAGAGCCGCTATCGCTTGGCAAACACCCAGGAACAGGCCTTTCTGGAGGTTCGCCAGGCCCTGCTCACCCTCCGGAATGCAGAGGAATTCGTCGAGTCCCAGAAACTCAACCGAAATCGCGCTACCGAGGGACTTCGCCTTGCCGAGGTGGGGTATCGGGAGGGGATCGCCTCTGAGGTCGAGGTGTCGGATGCCCGGTCCGCCCTTACCCTGGCAAGGGGCCTCTATTACGAGTCCGTGTATGGCCATGCGGTCAGCCGCCTCAACCTTCAGCTTGCCATGGGGACACTCGGCCCCAAACCGGGCGAAGGCGGCGAGGGCAACGAGTACGTGCCCGAGAAATTCTTGCTCAGGGAAGCCAGCACCGAACCCGGGCAGCCGACACAACAGGAAGAATCGAAACCGAACGAGCCTTAAGGAACGCAGATGCTTCTCTCCGATACCGCAATCCGACGTCCTGTAACGACGCTGGTCGCTATGGCGGCCATGATCATCTTCGGTTGGATCGCCTTTCAAAACATGGGCCTCGACCTCTTCCCGGAGGTGGATTTCCCTTACGTGACGGTCACCACGACGCTCATCGGGGCAAGCCCCGAGGTCATCGACATGGACGTTACGGATGTCCTCGAAGAACAGATCACGACCATCGAGGGGATCAAGACGGTCCGGTCGGCGAGCTACGGAAGCATGTCCCGAATCTTCGTCGAATTTGATCTCGACAAGGACGTGGACGTGGCCGCCCAGGAGGTTCGGGCCAAGGTAAACCTGGCAGAGCGGGACCTGCCGGACGATGCGGACAAGCCGATCGTGGACAAGCTCGATGTGGCTGCGCAGGCGATCATGTGGATCGCCGTCTCGAGCCGGGGCGACTACGCACGCCTGGCCCACTATGCCGACAAGGTGGCCAAGGAAAGGTTTCAGAGCATCCGGGGCGTGGGCATGGTGCAGACCGCAGGGTTACGTGAACGGGAGATCCGGGTCTGGGTGGACCCCACAAAGCTGGAAGCGAGAGGGCTGTCGCCCCAGGACGTGGTCCGGGCCATCAAGCTCAAGCACGTGGAATTGCCCGGAGGCCGGATCGAGAGGCTCGACAAGGAGTACAGCGTCAAGATCGAGGGAGAGTACAGATCGGTAGAGGAACTGAAGGGCCTGGTCGTGTCCTCCCGGGACGGGGCGGTTACGCGCCTTCGCGACGTGGCAACGGTCGTCGACGACAAGGAGGACCTGCGCACGGTGGCCCGTTTCAACGGGGTGCCGACCATCGGCCTGGGGATTCGAAAGCAGTCCGGAACCAACACCGTTGAAATCGCCCGGCGAGTGAAGGCCACACTCGAAGAGATGAGGAAAACGGTTCCCGAGGGAATGCACCTGGACATCGGCTTTGACGCCTCCGAGTTCGTCGAGGCATCCATGGAGGGCGTGCAGGTCGACATCCTGATCGGCGTGCTGCTCACATCCCTGATCATGCTCCTCTTCCTTCGGAACATTCGTATCACCTTGATCAGCGTCGTTGCCATCCCGATCTCCCTGATCGGCGGGTTCGTCGTGATATACGCCATGGGCTTCACCATCAACAACATGACCATGCTGGCCATTTCCCTGGCCGTAGGCATGGTCATCGACGATACGATCGTCGTGCTGGAGAACATCTATCGCCACGTGGAGGAGGGGGCCCCCGCGATGCAGGCAGCGAGCCAGGGCACGTCAGAGGTCGGCCTGGCCGTGATCGCGGCCACCTCGTCCATCGTGGCCGTGTTCATCCCGGTGGCCTTCATGAAGGGGATCATAGGCCGGTTCTTCTACCAGTTCGGCCTCACGGTTGCGGTCACGATCGCTATCTCGGCCGTGGTTTCTCTCACCCTCACCCCCATGCTCTGCTCCCGGCTGCTCAAGCGGGAAGAGGTGCGCCACCCCCTTTACGTCCGGCTCGAGAGGGGCTTCGAGTCCCTTGAATCGGCCTATCGACGTATTCTCGGCTGGGTCACGCGGCACAGAATCGTAACCGTCCTGATCGCCGTGGCCGCCTTCGGGGCCGGCATGGCGCTCACCCCGTTCATCGGCAAGGAGTTCAACACCCAGGACGACGAGGGCCGCTTCATGGTCCGCTTCGAGATGCCTACCGGCACCTCTATCTATGAGACCGAGGAAAGGCTGCGGAAGATCGAGGAGATCGTCTTCAGTCAACCCGAGACGAAGCACGGGTTTTCCGCCATCGGGATGATGGGGGGCGAGGTGAACATCGGGATCATGGTCGTCCACATGATACCCAGGCGAGAACGCGACATTCACCAGATCGAGTTCATGAGTCGCCTCCGTGAATTGCTCGGCGCCTATGAAGATATGACCTCTTCTATAGAGTACATATCGATCTTTGGGGGCGGACAGCGCCACACGGATATCGAGTACATCATCCAGGGCCCCGATGTGTCGGCCCTGGCAGAGGTCAGCGACCGGGTCGTCAAGGCATTGAAGGGTCTCGGAGGCTTCGTGGATGTGGACACGAACCTCAGGATCACCAAGCCCGAGGTGAAGATCCACATCGACCGCGGACTGGCGGACGACCTCGGGGTGGACGTGCGCTCCATATCCCAGGACATCTACACCCTCTTTGGCGGGATCGATGCCGGCAAGTTCAAAGAAGGGGGGGAACGATACGACATCCGGATAAGGGCTCTGCCGGCAGACCGTGACAACCCGGAAGACCTTTACCAGATCGCGGTTCGCTCCCTTGGAGGGACCCTGGTCAAGGCCCCGAACCTCTTGAACATCGAGGTGGGACAAGGCCCCAATGTGGTGAACCGGCACAATCGTCGCAGGTCCGTCAAGCTCTATGCGAATCTCGAAGACAAGACCATGGGCCAGGCCATGGACGAACTCGAGAACACGGTCAGCGAGATCGTCCCAAGGGACGGGAAATGGGGGACGGCCACGACCGGACAATCCCGGATGTTCAAAGAGACCTTTGTCTACATGGGTTACGCCATGATGGTCGCCGTGTTGATCATCTACATGGTTCTCGCGGCCCAGTTCGAGTCCTTCATTCATCCCCTGACCGTCATGCTGTCCCTTCCCCTGTGCGTCGTCGGCGTATTCGGGCTCCTGCTCATCACGGGAAACACCCTGAACATCCTCTCGTACATCGGAATGATCATGTTGATGGGCATCGTGACAAAGAACGCCATCCTTCTCGTCGACTACACCAATACGCTGCGCAGCCGCGGCGTGGAAAAGGTGGAGGCCGTCCTGCAGGCAGGCCCCACCCGGTTCCGTCCGATTCTGATGACCGCCGGGTCCACGATCATCGCAGTCCTGCCTGTAGCCCTGGGGATGAGCGAAGGAGGCGAGTCACGAGCCCCGATGGCCGTGGCGGTCATCGGAGGCATGTTCACCTCCACCTTTCTCACCCTTCTGGTCATCCCGGTCGTCTACCTGCTGCTGGACGATTTCGCCTCCTGGCTGAGGCGCCTCTTCCGAGGCTCGGCGACAGCCGTCGCCTCCGCCCAGGGGACCGAAGGGACGAAATCGTAGGATGATTTATCAAGACAAACAACGATACGAGCGATCGCAATAAGGAGATTCCGATCGATGAAAAGGGTGACAATATCAGCCGCACTTCTCTCTTTCACAATTCTTCTCACCCCTCTCGGATGCGGCTCCGGTGAAGAAACCGGCACAAGCGAGACATCCTTGACCAAGGAGGGGGCCCTCCAGCCAAAGGGCGTTTCTGTCGCAGAAGTCGCGAGGCGCGATTTCGACCGGAGCGTTCGCTTCACGGGCACGCTGCAGCCGGAGAACCACGCAGGCCTCAGGGCCCTGGTCGAGGGAACCATCGACAATTTCCCCGTGGAGATCGGGGACCGGGTCGAAAAGGGGCAACTCCTCTTCCAAGTTCGCCTGGTGGACTACGAGTTGAGGGTACGGCAGGCCCGCTCGGCCATCCGGGTCGCGGAGGCCACGGAACAGACCTATCGGGTCAGCGTGGAAGACGCGAAGCGGGAAAAACTACGCATGGAGAACCTGTACAAAGAAGGCTCTGCCACCGAACAGATGCAGGACCGGGCAGGCACGGAATATGACAGGGCCCAGGCAGTTCTGGAGCAGGCCAAGGCCACGGTGACCCAGGCGCGGGTCGGGTTGGATACGGCCCTTCAAGCCCTGGAAGACTGCACCGTGACGGCCCCCTACGCAGGCTTCGTGACCGGCAAGTACCGCGAACAGGACGAATACGTACGCAGGGGGGAGGTGGTGGTGGAAATCATGGACCTCGCCACCCTGAAAGCAGAGGTTGCCCTGCCGGAACGCTATTTCGAGAGTGTCTCTCCCGGCACCGCCGTTCCAATCGAAGTGGGCTCCGGGGTAATGGAGGTGGAGGGGGAAGTGGTCGCCGTCAACCCGAAGATCGACCCGCAAACCCGCACCTTCCTGATCAAGGTCAGGGTGGACAATCAGGAAGGGCGTCTCAAGGCCGGCCTGTTCTGCTCAGGGCTGTTGAGTCTGCCGCCGACAAAAGGGGGCATCGCCGTTCCCTCTGCGGCTCTCTTGAACGACGAGGGCCGTTCCTTCGTCTGGGTGGCCGAGTCCGGCAAGGTCCAAAGGAGAGTCATCCAGGTCGGGGTAAGCGCTGAGGGGTTCGTCCAAGTGACCGACGGGCTTCAAACGGGCGAGAAGGTCGTCGTGGAAGGGGTGGGGGGCCTGATGGACGGGAGCCTGGTCGAGGTGGCGGCAGGGCCGTGAGCCCTGCGGGCCAGCAGCCCGTTGAAAGAGTGGTGGAGGCTGTTCAAAAGGTTCCAGATGCAAGGCAGGCAAAACTTGTCCCCGCGACAGGCGGGGATCCAGTCCCACAATGAGGCGTACTTCCTGTACGTTGAATGACGAGGGATGAAGCCGAACGCCGCAGATGGGACTTTTTCGACAGCCTCCTAGGCCAGCTTCTTTCGAATCGTAATCTGCTTCTTCTCTATCGAAATATAACCTGCCTCCACGAGTTCACCCACGATCTTGCTCACCATCTCCCGGGATGAGCCGATCATGTTCGCGATTTCCTGATGCGTCATCTTCTCCTGTATGACCCATTCCCGGCCTGAGGGTTCGGCGAGTTGCGTCAGAAGATTGGCGACCCGACCGTACACATTCGTGAAGGCCAGGCTCTCGATCTTCTGGTTCGCTCTCCGGAGCCTCTCCAACAAAACCTTCAGGAGATTGAAGGTCATATCCGGGCTCGAGGAGAGGGATCTCTTGAAATCATCCCTGTGGATGATCAACATCTCCGTCGCCTCTTTGGTCATGATGGTAGCCGATCTCGGGACTCCGTCGATGGCCGACATTTCCCCGAAATACTCCCCCGCGCCGAAAACAGAAAGAACGATCTCCTTGCCCTCCTCGTCATGGATGACCGCCTTGACCTTCCCGCTCTCAACGATGTAAAGGGAGTCCGATTCATCCCCCTTGCTGAATACAATCGTGTTTTTCGGGAACCGCTTTCTCAGTGCAACCCTCTCGACGTGTCGAATGGCTTCGTCATCGAGGCAGGAGAACAGGGATATGTCCTTGAGCATAGGACCCTCTCTTCCTCGTCATGTTTGCGAACATATCGCAGCGTTTCTGTGAACCCGATCACATTCTGTGATCCCGATCACATTTTGTGAACCAGTTCACAGAATGTGAATCGGATTTGGGTTATTCTATACAACAATCAGGGCATTTCCCAGAGAAAAGCGGGGAAGGAAGCGACGGAATGAAGGTCACCTTCTACGGAACGAGGGGCTCCATCCCCGTGTCTGACCGAGATTTCGTTCAGGTCGGAGGAAACACCCCGAGCCTTCTCGTCACCTTTGCGAGTGGCCGGGTTGCCATACTGGATGCCGGGACGGGCATACGAAACCTGGGGAACGACATGCTGGCCGGCTCCCACGAACAGTTTGACAACATCTTTGTGGGCCTTTCCCACACCCATTGGGACCACATACAGGGGTTTCCCTTTTTCAAGCTCGCATACGACGCCAGGCGCCACTTCACGATCGCGATCTGCGGAAAGGGCAGGCATGCCGAGAAACTCGAAAACCTCTTCGGAATGCAGATGCAGCGCGAATTCTTTCCCACCCGATTGGAGAAGATGGGCGCGGAGATGACCTTCTGGGCGCCGGATGTATCGCGCCATACGACACCGGGTGGCGTTACCGTTGTGGCCTCGAAGCAGAACCATCCCGGGGATTCTTACGGCTACCGTTTCGAGGACGCAGGAAAGACCCTGGTCTATTGTACGGATGTGGAGCACGTGGACGGCATCGATCCGAGCGTAGTGGCCCTTGCACGGGACGCCGATCTTCTGATTCACGACGCACAATACACCCCGGCGGAACTGCGGGGGAAGAAGGGATGGGGTCACAGCAGCTGGGAGCAGGCCGTTGCCGTGGCGGAGCAGGCCGGGGTCAAGAAGCTTGCCCTTTTCCACCACGATCCGGAGCATACAGACAGCCTTCTCCTGAAGATCGAAAAGGACTGCCGGCGGCAGTTCCCTGAGGCGTTTCTGGCCAGGGAAGGCGCCCAGATCCAGCTCTAGCAGGCACATTTTCCTTGACAGCCACGGGAGGATGAGCCTATAAGAAAATTACGAGCTTCCCCTCTGTTTTATTTCTGCGAAAGAATTGCCGTCCCGTTGAACGCTCAACCTGTCGCTCGCAAGGTCCCGAGAAAAGCACCTCTGCACCATCGGTTCTTCTGGATTGTCGAAAGGCGCGGCCGTAAACACAAATCACACAGAGTCCTCGTGCGTGATGAAAGACCCGAACAGAACCCCGGAACAGCTTCAGGAAGAAGTGGTCCACCTCCGAAAGCGCCTCGTCGAGTTGGAGGCTCTGGAGGCGAAGCATGCTCGGGTGGAGAAGGACCTGACCGAAGCGCGGGAGGAATTGGAGCAGAGGGAACGCTTCCTGTCGAACGTCTTCTCGAGCATACAAGACGGCATCAGTGTCCTGGACACAGACCTGAATATCATTCGCGTCAATCCAACCATGGAGCGATGGTATTCGCACGCCATGCCTCTCAAGGACAAGAAGTGTTTCCTGGCCTATCACGATCGAGACAAGCTCTGTGAGGTCTGTCCTACCCGGAAAACCCTGAACACGGGAGAAGCCGCCTACGAAATCGTTCCCAAGACGGGAGCCGGAGGCAAGGGGGTCGGGTGGTTGGACCTCTACAGCTTCCCTCTCTTTGACAACGCTACGGGTCAGCTAAAAGGCGTGATCGAATACGTGCGCGATATCACCGACCGGAAGAGGACGGAGGACGAGCTTCACCAATCACAGAAAATGGACGCGGTTGGGCGACTCGCAGGGGGGGTCTCTCACGATCTCAACAATCTGCTGACTGCCATTGCAGCCTATGCGGACCTGTTGCTGATGGACATCCCGGAGACAAATCCCTCGAGCCTTCAGGTGACGGAGATCAAGAAAGCGGTGGAGCAGGCAGCCTCCCTGACCGGCCAACTCCTCACCTTCAGCCGGAAACAGGTGCTCCAGCCGAAGGTGCTCGACCTGAATGGGGTCGTAGGCTCGATGGAAAGCCTCCTTCGGCGTCTGATCGGAGAGAGCGTCGAGCTGGAAATCTTTCAGGCCGAAGACACGGGTCACGTGAGAGCCGACCCCGGGCAACTCGAGCAGGTCATCCTGAATCTTATCGTCAACGCGCGGGACGCCATGCCCCAGGGAGGCACCTTGACCCTCGAGACCGCCCCCGTGGACGTGGACGAGGCACATGCAC
This sequence comes from Syntrophobacteria bacterium, assembly GCA_030145435.1. Lineage (GTDB taxonomy): Bacteria > Desulfobacterota > DSWW01 > DSWW01 > DSWW01 > S015-6. The sequence continues at coordinate 8,988 of JAQYVQ010000087.1, forward strand.
GAGAGGGGATGGGCATCGATCCGGGCCCTTACGTGATGCTCGTCGTGACCGACACGGGCTGCGGGATGGACGAGGAACTCCAGTCGCATATTTTCGAGCCCTTCTTCACGACCAAGGAACGGCACAAGGGAACCGGGCTAGGCCTGTCGACTGTCTTCGGAATCGTCAAGCAGAGCAAAGGCGGCATCTCGGTTTCCAGCAAGCCGGGAAACGGCACAACCTTCAAGATCTATCTACCGCGCGTCCTGGATGTGCCGGCCGAAGCGGAACCGGCCCCGGGCCCCGCCCCATCGCTTGTGGGGACCGAAACGGTCCTGCTCGTGGAAGATGAGACCTCGATACGAAAGGCGGTTCGGCAGGCCCTTCAGAGAAGCGGCTACAGGATTCTCGAGGCGCCCAACCCGGGTGAGGCGCTCCTCATATCGGAACAACATACGGGGTTCATCCACCTCATGCTGACCGACGTCGTCATGCCCAGGATGAGCGGCCCCCATCTGGTCGAGCGTCTGGAACCGTGGCACCCGGAGATGAAGGTTCTCTATATGTCCGGGCATTCGGAGAAGCACATCCTCGAGGACGAAATCTTGCCTCCTGGCGCGGCCTTTCTTCGCAAGCCCTTCGCGGTCAAGGACCTCCTGGAACAGGTAAGACGCGTCCTTGACACGCCCAAAGACATCTCATAAGTCCTGTCCACGATCCGTGGCAAGCTTTCGTGCCCGTGTGAGTGCCCGTGCCCGGTCTAGTGGCGAGTGACAAGTGGCGAGTGGCCGACTGGGATGCCCCTTGGCTGTTAGCTTTTAGCTGTTAGCCCACCCCCCTCCTCAGTCTTCCCGGGGGGCGGTGGCGGGGAGCTAATAGCTAACGGCTAAAAGCTAATAGCCAAAGAATCAACCGGCTGTCCCCGATCCGTAGCCAAGAGCAAGCCGCAGGAACAGTTCACCGCAACGCCAGGGTGTAGGCCACCTTCAGGCTATCGTCCTCCGGCAATTCCACGATGAGATCAGGACCGTCCGGCTGCCACGGGACACTGCCGTGGCCGAGCAATTCGACGGAGGTGATCGTCTCGGGTCCCACATCGAGCAGACGAACGGATCCGGGCGTCAAGTCACTCAGAACGATCGCAAACCGTCCGTTCTCATCCTGGGTGAACCTTACGCGATCCCCCGAATCGGTTTCCCCCTCCGCCCGAACCCAGGGCCTCGTGCCGTAGATCGCCTCGCCGTTTACGGCGAGCCAATCGCCCAGCTGGCCCAACCTCGTCGCCTGGATTTCCGGAATGTCCCCGTTCGCCTTGGGCCCCACGTTGAGCAAGAGGTTTCCGTTCCTGGATACGATATCTACAAAGCTGTGGATGAGTTCTTCCTCGGACAGGAAATCGCTCTCCGTTTCGAACTGGTTGTAGCCAAACCCGAGCCCCATTCCCCGGGTGACTTCGATCTTCTCTTCCTTGATCCCATCGATGGCCTGATACTCGAGCGTCCTGAAATCAACGTGCGGCGGCGCAGTGCCTTGCAGCACAGACAGATCGCCGCTCAATTCGGTGAAGAACTTCAGCAACACATGAAACAAGTCACGAACGAAAGGGATTTGCAGCCAGCGTGTGATCGGTCCCATGACCGCAAAACGGTCATTGACCACCCCCTCGGGCACGGCTTCATAGTAGTCCCGTTGCAGCTCCCACAACCCCCTGTTGAATGGGTACGCGATGTCGTTCCAGAGCACGCTCGGCGCATAGCGTTCGATCAGATCCCGATAGTGGGCCTCCGCGTAATCCTGATATGCGTCGTCGATGGGGATCGACGCGCCCATTTCGACAATGTTGCGCGCACTCCTGCCGTTCCACGCCCAATCCAGGCCTCCCGAATAGTAGACGCCGAACCGCATGCCCCGAGAGCGAACCGCCTCAGCGAGTTCGCCCACGATATCCCGTTCCGAATACCAATCGGTCTTGTTCGGGTTCGTATGTGCGCTGGGCCACATCAAGAAACCGTCATGGTGTTTCGTCACCAGAACGACATAACGCGCGCCGGCGGCATGGAAGAGGTCTCCCCACGCCTGGGGATCCCAGTCCTGCACTTCTTGCCGGAAGATGGAGCCGAAGTTGTCGTAGGAATAGTCGCTTCCGTAGTTGGCCGCATGGTATGCGTAGGTCGCGCTGTCCTCGAACTGAAGCGCGTTCCAGTACCACTCCACATAGGGCGTGTGAAGGGTAAAGTCATCGAAGTGATTCACCAGGGCATCGTTGATGGTGCCTTCGATAGGAGCAAAGGCCGGGATCGCATAGGGTCCCCAGTGGATGAAGATGCCGAACTTCGACTCATCGAACCAGGGCGGGATCTCTCTCTGATTCAGAGCATCGATGATTTCTTCCTGCTCCGGCGTGAGTGCGTCTTCACATGCACATACGGCCAGGGCCAGCAACGTCGCCAGACAGAGTGCAGGGACAAGACGGAAACTCATCATGCGAACCCTCCTTTGTGTTGATCCGGATCTACCGCAAGTATACCGCAGTTTCACCCGGCACGGGGAGAGTATTTTCTCCCAGAGGGCTCAATGGCCAGCCAACCGGTCCGTATACCAGGTTTACCCATGTCAAGAACGTTGGCTGATCCGCGCGCGGCATGCGGCAAGGCGTGGAGTCAACAAGCCTTTGTTTTTCAGGCAGTTATCAATCTGACAGGGCCTGGCATGCAGCTTGCTTTTCTAAAATCGTTAACCCTATTCTGAAAGGCTTCATGGATTCTGCCGACTGGAGGATTTTTCATGGAGGTGATGGGAATGCGGACACACGGTGAAACCCTTGGCAGGCGGGCCGAGCAGATCTCCCTCGACTGGGAGAGCGCCCGGGCGTGGGCGTTCAGAACCTTAACCCGAGAACGGCTTGCCTATCTCGCTCTGGGCATCTCCACCCTGTCGGTCACAGGGCTGATCCTACTCTCTTTGCACAGGGCGGTGGAACGCAGTACCCTCGTGAGCGCCCTGCCCTTCTAGCAGCCCGTTGGAAAAGTGGCTTGGAGGCTGTTCAAAAAGTTCCAGATGCAAGGCAGGCAAAATCCTGAGGAATGAGGCGTACTTCCTGTACGTTGAATGACGAGGGATGAAGCCGAACGCCGCAGATGGGACTTTTTCAACAGCCTCCTAGGGAGGCGGCAGGGTCTCGCAGAGTTTCACGAGTTCCTTGAGATGTTCGATCTCTTCCGTTTCTTCAGGGGTTGAAAAGAAACTCAGGCGGTTCAGGACCGTCCAGACTCTCTCCCCGAAACCCAGGACCTCCCTCACGTTCGGTGGAATCGACTCTCCCCGGTACGGGGTAGGGCCCGTTCGTTCGACTCGGTCGAGAATCCGCCCCACCTCGACCGGGATCTTCTCCATCTGTTCTACCGTCGAGAAGGTCTGGGACAGGCCGATGAGCATCGAGTTGTCGTAGCCGTTGAGGAGTGTGCGGTGATCGTTCTTGTAGATCACCAGGGGCTTGCCCGCGGCAAAGGCCACGGCCGTCTCGGCCACTGCGCCCTCATCGGGCACCCTGCCGTTCATGTTCATGACGAGCGCATCGCACCGCTCGACGATCTGGTAGATGTCGAGCGCAAAGGCCGCCCGGCTCAGGAACCGGTTGGCCGGGGGAAGGCGTATGAAGTTCACCCGCGGATCGTTGACGTACTTCAGAAGATAAGCCTCCAGCCCGTCCCGATGGGGGAGAAAGGTCGCATAGCCTGCCTTCTCCAGCGTCTCGGCGATGACGGTCATGCCCGCCACCTCCTCCGGGCAGAACAGGGGGCCGGAGCAGTAGATGCGCTTGTTCTGTATTCCCGCCATGGCGGTCACCTCGGCCCTCTTTCTCCGGACTGGATGAATCGATCAGTCCGGTAAGGAGGGTGTGTCCGTCAACTCATAGAGTACGCCCTTGCCGCTCTTGGGATGCAGAAAGGCAACCCGGAAAGGGCCTTCGAGGATCTTGCTGATGATCTTCAGCCCCTGGGATTCGAGTTTGTCGCACAGCACCCCCACGTCATCGCACAGGAGGGAGATGTGATGGAGACCGCCCCCTTTTGCCTCGAGAAAACTCCCGGCAGGGCCGTCCGGGCCCGTGGGCTCCATCAGTTCGAAGCAGTCGTCTCCGATCCGGACAATCGAGGAAATCTGCTTCATCATCGGCACTTCCATCCTGTGGATCTCTTCTGCGCCAAAGGCGTCGCGCAATAGAGTAAGCACCTCATCGATGCTCTTCACAACGATTCCTACGTGGTTGATCCCCTTGATCATTTTGCGCCTCCTCGTAACGTTGTTCTCGTCCCTTTGGGTGACTTCTCCGAAGCGATTCGGA
>JAQYVQ010000294.1 GCA_030145435.1 Syntrophobacteria bacterium
AGGAGGGTGTGAAGACCGCCCTGGCCCACGGTGTGAACGGACTCTGCGGCCAGTCGCACTGCGTCTGGATCCTGGGAAGCGAATAGGAGGTACAAGAGCATGGGGAAACGAGCCGCCATTATCGGAACAGGGCAAACGTACTGCAAGTCGATCCGAAGAGATGTAAACGGCCAGGAACTCATCAACGAAGCCGTGACCCGTGCCCTCGAGGACGCGGAACTCACCATTGACGACATTGACGGTGTGGTCATCGGCAACATGGATCATTTCGAGGGTATCAACTACGTGGACTGCTGGAGCATCGATGGATCGGGCGGTTTCATGAAGCCCACCATGAAACTGTGTACGGGTGGGACGACCGGCACGACCCTGGGTATCGGTGGATACCACATGGTCGCCTCCGGCATGTTCGAGAAACTCCTCGTCATCGGGTGGGAGAAGAACTCCGAGTCGGATACGACGGGGGCGATCGTAACCGCTACGGACCCGATCCTCGACAGAGGCGTGATGGCGGGCGCTCTGGCGGGTCTTGCCATCGAAGCATCCGAATATGCAGCCGCCTATGGCGCTACTTCCAAGGATGCCGCCCGTGTCTCTGTTCGGGACCGAAAGCATGCCTGCAACAATCCATACGCGCACCTGCGAAAAGAGGTAACGATCGAAGAAGTGCTGAATTCGCCTGTAATTTCGGATCCCTTGAGACTGCTCGATATGTGCCCGAGGACGGATGGCGCCTGTGCGGTCATCTATGCGAGCGAGGAAGTGGCTGAAAAGATTTGTCCCCAGCCTGCATGGGTGGTGAAGACCGCGAATCGACATTGCTACAGCCGCTTTGCGGACATCAAGGGCCAGACCAGCATGCTCTCCTTGACAACTGCGGCGAAGGAGCTGTGGGCAAAGACAGGCATCAAGGAGCCCTTGAAAGAGATCGATGTGGTGGAGATGTATCAGCCTTACTCGTGGGGAGGGTTGATCTGGTTCGAGGATATGGGCTTCTGCAAGAAAGGGGAAGGCCCGAAATACATATGGGACGGCGTCACGGACATGGGCGGTGAATGTCCGGTCAACCCGTCCGGAGGCGTCATTTCAACGAACCCGATCGGGGCCACAGGCCTGATCCGATGTGCCGAAGTCGCACATCAGATCATGGGGAAGGCGGGTGACCGCCAGGTGCCTGACGTAGAGCTGGCACTGGCCACCGGGTTCGGAGGGTGTTTCTGGTCGGATATGATTCTCTACAGTAAGAACAAGCCTGCGTAAGGAGAGAGTGTAATGAGTAAAGAGAATGAGCAGGAAATCGAACTCTTGACCGTACATTCGAGGACCGATGTTGAACAGGTCTTCCGGTATTCTGCAGGTCGGTACCTGAATCGATTCCTCGTTGAAATGAGGGACAACGCCAGGATCATGGGCGTGAAATGCCCAAAATGTGGTATCGTCTATGCACCGCCAAAAGAGATCTGTGACCCCTGTTATGCTGAGATGACCGAACCCGTGGAGGTCGGTCCGGAGGGGACGATACGAAATTTCACGATCCTGAGGGCCCCCTTCGTGGATCCGGAGACCGGTCAGGCGAAGCCGGTTCCGTACGCCTTCGGAAATGTTGAACTCGACGGGGCAGGTTCGCTGATCCAGAACTTCCTCTTGACCGATGACGATTCGAAGATCAAAGTCGGTGCGAGGGTGAAGATCGAGTTCCACGAAGAGCGAACCGGAAACATGAGAGATATCAAAGGCTTCCGTCTCATCGACTAAGCCCGAACCGACTCTGCCCACCTCGCCGTCATTCCCGCCCCCGCCTAAAGATTGCAGGGGCAGGCTCCGGTGGGAATCCCTTGGCATCAGGCGTTGAGGGACTCCCGCCTTCGCGGGAGTGACGGAAATTGGGCGTTCATCGCTCCCCCCAACCTTGACACATCCTCCCACTTTCAATACCTTCGATTGTGCTGCAAAAAAAGGTTCCTGACACCTTTTTGTCCATCCATGAAGGAGGAAAACCATGAGGAAGCTGCAACATGCACGCCTTCACCCCCTTATCCTCTTCTTGCTGCCCCTGCTCGTTCTTGTCCCGCGCCTTGAACTACAGGCAGAGAAGACTGCGCTGTGCACGGGCAAGTTGTCAGGCTGCCAATTCACCGAGACGGTGGTCCTGCCACGGGGAGACGGCGAGTTCGTCACTGTCCGGCACATCGTGATCGGAGGAAGCAACCAGGCCATCGGAAAGAAGCTCGCCGAGATCGCCAGGGAGCGCTACAGCGTCCAGCTTGCGAAGAACCCGGATCCGATCTACGGAAAGGCGCGTCTTTCTTACATGGAGCGTAACTATCCCATCCTCGTCGAGCGGATGAAGGGGGTTGCTGCCGCCTATGGTGTCGATCTGGCTGACGGAGGAATTGACCTCAGCGCTCTTCCGTACAATTTCGGTCCTCCCACCTCCTGTTCGATGATCTGTTTTCCGGGAACCACCACGGATACGGGGAACGGCCTCATCGTGCGGAGCATGGACTATTCCAACGGCACGTTGAGCGACATGCTGGGGCAGAAACCTTATCCCGGCGAAAAGGACATCTTTTCAGAGCCCTATGTGATGGAGGTTTACCCTGACAAGGGTTACGCTTCCCTTTACATGTCGTGCGCGGACCTGCTCAGCGGTGCGTGGGACGGCATTAACTCGGAAGGCCTCTGCGTGTTCGGTCTGGTCGATCTCGGGCGTCCGAAGAACACGGTGGTCACCTCCGGCACCCGGGTAATCGGCCTGCACCCGCCGCAAATCATGCGCCTGCTCCTCGACACGTGCGCCGACGTGGAGGAAGCGAAGGTCGCCATGCTGGAGAACCGGATCTACGATGTAGCGCAGGGCATCCATTATCTGGTCGCGGATCGTCACGGGAACTCCTTTATCTTCGAGGTGAACCATCTGGACCAGCGGGCCTACATCACGGACAACGGGGGGAAGCCCCAGGTCATGACGAACAGTCCGGTGTGGGCGCTGCCGTCCCCCGACAAGTACCCCAAGGAGTTCGCGGATGAGTATGACAGCCTGTACCGGTACCAGCTCCTCGCGAATCTCGTGAAGGAACACGAAGGGAAGTACACGTTCTCGTTCATGGTTAAGGCAAATGAAAAGGTCTTCCCCAGGAAGGCTACACACAGCCTCGGAGGGCCTGCCATGACCCTCCGGCCGGTCTGGCAGGTTGTGTACGATCAGACGAGGGTGGCGATGAAGATACGCTTCTGGCTAAAAGACGGGAACACGGATGGTGAGGGCCATGCGGAGCTCCTGATGAGCGATTGGTTTGATTTCAGTCTTTCCAAGTAGAGAGGAGGGAAGGGCCATGCGGATTAATATTGGAGGACTTCTGACCAAGCGTGCAGCCATGACCCCGGACCGGGAAGGGCTGGTTTGCGAGGGTATACGCCGTACGTACAAGCAGTTGAACGATCGGGCAAATCGACTCGCGAATGCAATGACGGCCCTGGGTGTGAATCACGGGGATCGGGTAGGGATCCTTGCACTGAACGAACCGGAGTACTTCGACATGTACTTCGGGCTGGGCAAGATCGGTGCGATCCTCGTCCCGCTCAACCACCGCCTGGCCGGACCGGAAATAGAGTACATCCTCTCGGACTGTGATGCAAAGGTCCTCGTCTTCGGCAAGGAGTTCGCCGAGGTCGTGGATTCGATCCGGAACGGCATCTCCGCAAGAGACCTGATTGCCGTCTTCGATGACCCGCCGGAGTGGGCCAATTCGTACGAGTGCGTCATCGGGGAGGCGTCGGGCGAGGAACCGGAGGAGGAAGGGGGAGACGACGACACCCTGACGATCCTCTACACGTCGGGAACGACGGGGCGGCCCAAGGGGGCGATGCTCACACACACGTACTACTTCTGGAACTCCGTGAACCTCATGTCCACCCTGGGCATGGACGTGGGCGAAACCACCCTGATCGCTTTACCGCTCTTCCACATCGGGGCCCTGGCGGGTCCGCCGTGGCTCGTGCACGGGGGAGGGAAGGCGGTCCTTTTGAGAACCCTGGACCCGAAGCGCTTTCTCGAGTTGATCCAGGAAGAGAAGGTAAACGGGTTCGGTTCCGTGCCTCAGCTCCTGGATTTCCTGAAACTCGTACCCGACTTCGAGAAATACGATTGGAGCTCGATAAAGGTCATCCTCGTGTACGCGGCACCGGTTCCCGTGGCGTTGATCGAGGAGTATGCACAGGCGGGGATCAAGGTTCGTCAGCTGTACGGCCTGACAGAGTGCAACACTGCCACGGTCCTCGACGGCGAAAACGCAATTGCCAAGGTCGGCTCTTGCGGCAAGCCCTTCTTCCACACGGAGGTGCGTGTGGTGGACGACAACGACCAGGACGTCGGGCCCGAGGTGAAGGGCGAGGTCTTGTTGCGTGCCCCCAACATGATGAAAGGCTACTGGAACCGGCCGGAGGAAACGGAGGCAGCGCTCAAAGACGGGTGGCTCCATACGGGTGACGTGGGGAGGTTGGACGAGGAAGGCTTCCTGTACATCATGGACCGGAAGAAGGACATGATCATCTCCGGAGGCGAGAACATCTACCCCGCGGAGATTGAGGACTCCCTGCGCCACAACCCCAAGATCCTGGATGTGGGCGTCATCGGATACCCGCACGAAAAGTGGGGCGAAGCGGTCATGGCGGTCGTGGCGGTCAAGGAGGGCGAGGCACTGACCGAGGCGGAGCTCCTCGAATGGTGTCAGGGGAGGATTGGGAAATTCAAGATACCCAAGAAGGTCGTCTTCACCGAAGCCATTCCCCGGACACCAACCGGCAAGATCCTGAAACGCGTCCTTCGCGACGAGTACACCTAAACGAGCCGTCATTCCTGCGCAGGCAGGAATCCCCCAGCACCCAGGTCCCTACAGGAGGAAGCAATATGATTAGGACGGAAATGTGCGAATTACTTGGGATCAAACATCCGATAATCCAGGCGGGAATGGGACCCTTCAGCAACAACAAACTGAGTATTGCGACAGCGAATGCAGGCGTTCTGGGGCTCCTTTCGACCAGTGGACTCGGAACGATGACCATGCAAACACAGAAAGAGATTTATCGGCATTTCGCTGAAACAGCAGGCGCGGATCCGGATGATGATAGAGAGACGATTCTCCGAAAGGCTTTGGATCAGACCCTTGAGGGCACGGAAGCTTCCGGAGGCGTCTTCGGTATAAATGTTATGGTTTCAAGCGAAGTAAAGGACGATGCTGAGCTGATTATCGATACGGCAATCCGGGCCACAGAAGAGAACCCTGAAATGAAGAAACGGTTCAAGGTGATCTTCACTTCAGCGGGTGATCCGCTGCCGTGGGGGGATAAGATCAAAGGTGCCGGTTTCAAATGGCTGCACGTGATTCCATCCGTAAAGGGGGCATTGAGATGCCAGAAGGCAGGTGTCGACCTGATTGTTGCTTCAGGGCATGAGGGGGGCTTTCATACATCCTGGGAACCCATTCATTCAATGACGCTTCTTCCTGCGGTGGTGGAGGCGCTGGAGGGATCCGGCATTCCTGTAGTTGGAGCGGGTGGCTTCTGTGATGGAAGAACGCTGGCCGCGGCTCTCGCACTGGGAGCAGCAGGAGTACAAATGGGTACGCGTTTTCTTGCGACCCAGGAAAGCGATTTCGCTCCATTATGGAAGGAGGGGATCGTTAATGCAGAAGATCGCGGCACGCTCATAGCGAGGGGATTTGTGGGCCCCGCCCGATGGATAAGAACGACGGTGTCAAAGGAACATCAGAAGAACACGCTGGAACATACGCCGGAATTGTTCCTCGACACACCCGGTCCCTGGACAGA
>JAQYVQ010000365.1 GCA_030145435.1 Syntrophobacteria bacterium
TGTCCCGGGTCCAGGCCGCCCCGACCTCGGAAAAACGTCTCCATCCCCTTCTCGCCCACAAAGGTGGCGACGCCCTCGTTGAAGGCCCCTTGGTCCTTCACGAAGATCGTTCGATGGACCATTTCGTGCAAGATGACCTCCACCAGGGAAGTGTCCCCGTATCGCAGCATGGTCGAGAAGATCGGGTCCTTGAACCACCCGAGGGTGCTGTAGGCCCCCACGGGCCGTATGTAGGTGTCGTATTTCCGCTCCGACATCCTGGCCGACTCGCGCTCGGCACTCTCTCTCGCGAAGAACCCCTTGTAGGGCAGGCAGCCAGCGATCGGGAAGCACCACCGGTAGGCCTCCAGGGTGAGCCTGGGGCTGGCCGTCAGGTTATAGGCGATCGGCGGGTACTTCACGAGGTAGTAACGTGTGTAGTTCTTCGAGGAGGCCAGGCCCAACGCCTCCTCTCCAAAGGCCTTTGCCTCCATAACGAGGCGGATCTTCTCTTTCTCGGATTCCGGGACCTCCGGGTCACGGAGAATGGCCTCCGTGCTCTTGCTCCCGCATACGATCTTGAGCTGGCCCTTACCCACGTGGAACAGATAGCCGACAGAACACCCCTCCAGGAGTGAGACGAGCCCCAGCATCCCGGCCATCAGAAAGAAGCCGAGAATGACTCGGGGGCATCCACGGGTCTGGGCATGCATCAACTGCACAATAGATTCCTATCCGGATCTGTCTTCGGGTAAAGGGAAAAGGATAGTCCGGGTGGCCCGGGCTGTCAATGAAACGGGCCTGAAACGGGCGTCTCCGTTGTAATCCGAACCTTGGGGTGCTAATGTGAAGCGCTATGATTGACGTGCAGAAATTCAAGGAACAGGACAAGATAAAGGGGCAGATGCTCGTTGCGGAGAAGCATCTCCAGACGACCAAGGACGGCAAGCCCTTCCTCAGACTCCAGCTCATGAACCGCACCGGGTCGATCGAAGCGGTGCTCTGGAACAATGCAGAGACAGCCTACCAGCTTCTCTGCCGATCGCCCCAGCAAGTGGTCGACCTCAAAGGCGTGGTGATCCTCTACCAACAGGAACGCAGAATCAGGCTGCACTCCGTTTCACCCGCTCCCGAGCAGACGACGAGGTTCGAGGAGTTCCTTCCGACCTCTGCGAGAAACCCGGAAGAGATGGCGGATGAGCTCCATCGAACGATCCGAAAAGTAGGCAATCCTTTCCTCCGCCGGCTCCTCGAAGCGATCTTCCGGGATCAGGAGATCTGGGAAGCCTTTCGGAACGCCCCGGCCGCAAAGATGATGCACCACGCCTACCGCGGAGGTCTGCTCGAACACAGCCTCTCTCTGGCCCGGCTCACCCAGCTCGCTCACAAGAATTACCCCTTCCTGGATCAGGACCTGCTGCTTGCCGGCGCGCTGCTCCATGACCTGGGCAAGGCCTGGGAACTGCGGGCCGACTTAGGGTTCGAATACAGCGACGATGGAAGGCTGATCGGACATATCCTCCTCGGGATCGAGACCCTACAGAGGAAGATCGACGGCATCCCTGAGTTCCCCCCTTCCCTTGCCTCGAGCCTGAAACACCTCGTCATAAGCCACCACGGAGAAATGGAGTTCGGATCGCCCAAGAACCCGATGACCATGGAAGCCATATGCTTGCACGGGCTGGACGACCTGGATGCCAAGCTCTGGGGGGTACACGACTTTCTGAAGAAAGAGGCGGCCCCGGGGAAGCAGTGGACAGCCTTCCACCGTGTCCATCAGAGGTACTTCTACATTCCGGAATCCTTCGCGGGAGATCAGCCACCCCCCGAGGTCTTCCAGGACGAACCCGAGGAGGGCCCTCCAGAGCTGTTTGCTGAGGGTGTTGCGG
>JAQYVQ010000391.1 GCA_030145435.1 Syntrophobacteria bacterium
TGATGGTCTCGGCATCCTTGACCACGTGATGGTTGGTGACGATGAGTCCATCTTCGCCGATCACGAAGCCGCTACCCAGGCTCCGCCGCTTCATGTCCCCCCGGGGACCCCCGGGACCTCCCCGGAAAAACCGGTCGAAGAACTCCTCAAAGGGATCAGGCTGCTGGGGTCCGAACCCCGGCCCGCCGTGCCCGGGAGGACGACCCCCGAATCCTCTACCCATCCCGCCACCCTTGACAACCTGAGTGGTGCTGATGTTGACCACCGCCGGATCGAGCTTCTCTGCCAGTAGCGTGAAGTCGGGAAGGCAGATCTGTTCCGTTCCCCCGGGGTCCGAACTGCCCTGTACGGCAGGCGCCTGCTCCTTAGCGGCTTCTTCCTCCGCCGCCCCGAAGATCGCGCCGAGCCTCTCGGTCACATCCGTCTGGGCCGCGAGGACCAGGCCCATCACCACACCGATCAGGATCAAGAAAAAGACTTTTCCCGTACCCCTGTTTCTTGCACCTTCCATCCGTTGCTCCTTTTCGGTCCCGGGGACCTGCTCGTCACCGCGGCTCACTTGGATTCGTCAACATATCTCATACGTAGGTCATACAGCATGCTTTCCATCAATTGGGCTTCTTCTTCGGTCAGGTTTCCCCGGGTCTTCTCCTGCAGCATAGCGAGCATGTCGATGGTCTGCTTGGCGATCGCCAGATCCTTCGTCTGCTCTCCGGTCGTCGGGTCCGGGGCGATTCCCAGGTGAATCAGGGCGGAGCTGCTGAGGGAAATCACAAAGGTCGCGAAATTGATTTCCGGAAGCGGAGTGGGCTCCTCTCGCTTTTCTCGCTTTTCTCGCTTCTCTGCCTCCCGCTTCTTCCCCGCCTCCTCCTGCCCGGCGGCATCCGGCTTCTCGCCGGCCGCCTCCTGGCTTTCGGACTGCTTCTTCTCCCCCTCAGGGGCCTTTTCCTCCTGCGTCGCCTCACCACTCTCTGATCCGGCAAACCGGCGGCGATCGCTCACCCGAAATCCCTGGTCCTGTTTTTCTTCTTCACTCATTGGGTCTCCTCCGTGAAAAAAACCGTTACCTTCCCAGAAGGCGTCGAATCCTTTCTTCGAGCGGGGGATGCGTGCTGAACAGCTTCATCATGGCCCGGCCGGAAAGGGGATTCACGATGAACATGTGCGCCGTAGAGGGATTCGCCTTCATCGGAATCCGCTGCGTGGCCTTGCCGAGCTTCTCGAGAGCATGCGCAAGACCGTAAGGGGTGCCCGTCATCTCGGCTGCCGTAGCATCCGCCTGGTATTCACGGGTTCGGGAGATGGCCATCTGGATCAAGACGGCCGCAAGGGGGGCGAGGAACATCATGAAGAGAAGCCCGAAGACGCCGCCGCCCTCGTCATCATCCCGGCCGACGCCACCGAAGATCGCCGCCCACCGGGCCATGCTGGCCAACATCATGATCGCACCGGCAAGGGTTGCGGCAATCGAGCTGATCAGGATGTCACGGTTCTTGACATGACCGAGCTCGTGGGCAAGGACGCCCTCCAGCTCTTCGTCACTCATCAGCCGCAGGAGCCCCTGGGTAACGGCAACAACTGCGTGCTCGGGGTTTCGGCCGGTTGCAAAGGCGTTGGGCGAGTCCTGAGGGATGACATAGACCCTCGGGGTGGGCAGGCCGGACTTCTGGGCGAGTCTCTCGACCATTTGATGGAGTCCCGGCGCCTGCGAGGGCTCCACCTGGCGGGCGCTGTACATCTTGAGAACAACCTTGTCGGAAAACCAGTAGGCCCCGAAGTTCATGATCACCGCAAACGTGAACGCAATGATCATCCCACTCTGGCCGCCGAAGTACCCTCCGATCAACATGATCACCGCGGTGAGGGAAGCGAGAAGCAGTGTCGTCTTCACGGTGCTTTGCATTCTCTCCACTCCTTCAAGGTCCGCTAGAATCTTAGACCCTACAGATCGATTTCAGTTCACCGTTTCTTCCGGAAAAAAATGAGGGGGGCATTGCTTCCCCCCTCGGCTTCGGTCGTAGATTGTGCGAAGAACGGGGCACAGGCATCCTACTCCCTACTTCGCGTCTTCGTACTCGGCATCGATCACATCATCATCCGGCTTGCCGTCACCGGCCGAATCCGCCCCGCCCGGGTCGCCATCCGCTCCCGCCGCCTGCTGCTCGGCAGCCTGCTGCTGGGCGGCCTGCTGGTACATCAGCTCCGCGATCTTGTGGGAGGCCTGCGTCAGCTCTTCCGCTGCCGCCTTCATCTCTGAAGCCTCGGCTCCTTCGGACTGCTCCAGGATCTTCTTGGCCTTCTCCAGGGCCGCATCGATCGGTCCGCGGTCCGCATCACCGAGCTTGTCCTTGTGCTCGGTCATCGTCTTCTCGGTCGTGTAGACCAGGCTGTCGAGCTGGTTCCGGGCCTCGGCCTTCTCCTTCTGCTTCTTGTCCTCTTCTGCGTGCTGCTCCCCATCCTTGACCATCTGTTCGATTTCGTTTTCGTCCAGGCCGCTCGATGCGGTCACCGTGATCTTCTGCTCCTGACCCGTGCCCAGATCCTTGGCGGAGACGCCGAGGATACCGTTGGCATCGATGTCAAAGGTGACCTCGATCTGGGGGATGCCTCTCGGGGCAGAAGGAATCCCGACCAGATGAAAGCGCCCGAGGGTCCTGTTGTTTCCGGCCATGTCCCGTTCGCCCTGAAGGACATGGATCTCGACGCTCGTCTGGCTGTCCGCTGCCGTAGAGAAGGTCTCGCTCTTCCGGGTCGGGATCGTGGTGTTCCGGTCGATCAGGCGAGTCATCACGCCGCCAAGGGTCTCGATCCCCAGGGAGAGAGGCGTCACGTCGAGGAGCAGAACATCCTTCACGTCGCCTGCGAGTACGCCGCCCTGGATCGCAGCTCCTACCCCGACCACCTCGTCCGGGTTGACCGTCTTGTTCGGCTCCTTGCCGAACAGCTCCTTGACCATCTCCTGGACCTTCGGGATCCGGGTGGACCCGCCCACCAGGATGACCTCGTTGATCTGGTTGGCGCTCAACCCCGCATCCTTCAGGGCCATGCGGCACGGCTCCATGGTCTTGGAGATCAGGTCATCCACCAGCTGCTCGAACTTCGCCCGGGTAAGCTTCAGGTTCAGGTGCTTCGGCCCGCTCGCGTCCGCCGTGACGAAGGGCAGGTTGATCTCGGTCTCCTGGGTGGACGAAAGCTCGACCTTGGCCTTCTCCGCAGCCTCTTTGAGCCGCTGCAGGGCCATCAGATCTCCGCCCAGGTCGATGCCCTGGTCCTTCTTGAACTCGGCAACGATCCACTCGATGACCCGCTGATCCAGGTCATCCCCACCCAGGTGGGTATTCCCGTTCGTGGCCTTCACCTCGACCACATTGTCGCCCACCTCGAGGATGGAGATGTCGAACGTGCCGCCTCCGAAGTCGTACACGGCGATCGTTTCGTCCTTCTTCTTGTCCAGGCCATAGGCCAGAGCGGCCGCCGTGGGCTCGTTGATGATCCGCCGGACGTTCAGGCCCGCGATGGTCCCCGCGTCCTTGGTGGCCTGGCGCTGGCTGTCGTTGAAATAGGCCGGCGCCGTAATCACGGCATCGGTCACGGTCTCACCGAGATAGTTTTCCGCGGCCCGCTTCAGCTTCTGCAGAATGAGGGCCGAGATCTCCGGGGGGGAGAACTCCTTGTCCCTCACCTTGACCTTTGCAACCTTGTTCGAACCATTCACAACCTTATAAGGGACGATCTTGATCTCTTCACTCACCTCTCCGAAGCGGCGTCCCATAAACCTCTTTATCGAATAGACCGTGTTCTCCGGGTTCGTGACGGCCTGCCGTTTCGCCACCTGCCCGACGAGCCGTTCCCCGTCCTTGGTAAACCCGACCACCGAAGGGGTCGTACGGCCGCCTTCCTCGTTCGGGATCACTACGGGATCCCCTCCTTCCATGACCGCCACAACCGAATTCGTGGTTCCCAGATCGATTCCGATGATCTTTCCCATTGTCGTCTACTCCTTTGCCCGGGGCTCTTGATGTATGAATCCCCTGATTTCGCAACAGCTTTTACCACTTCGCCGAGTTTCGTCGTAGCGTACTAGGTAATCATCGCAAAGGGGGGAGTCAACCCTCAGCCCTCCGGGACGCACGCGATCAGCTTGTCCATGATCGCCTTTTTCTTGTCAGCCTGGATCAGCCCGACCCACGGTTCCTCTCGCTGCTTCACGTAAACGAGGCCCTCCTCGCCTTCCGGCCCCTGGCCTGAGAGCAGGAGGGCGCCCAGCTCCCCTCCATCTTCATTCCTGAAGGCGAGCTCGCTCTCCGCCGGCTCGAGCCCCCAGGCAGAGAGATCCTCCGGGACTTCCGCCACGAAACGATCCACCTCGAGGCCGAGGGCCTCGATCAGGAGCTTGTCCACCACCTCTTTCTCCACATCTCCGGAACTCGGCTTCTGGAGCTTCCAGAGACCCTCCTTCCTCTTCATCGCGACCGGCCCCTCCGGCCCCCTCGCATCGATCTCGGTAACCAGATACTGGGAGAAATCGATCGCCTTTTTCGAGCGCAGCGCATCCACGCCCTCGGGGAAATTCTCCTCGTAGAATTCCCCGCTCACGCGGTACACGGTATCTTCTCCGTCCACGGTCGCATAGTATGCGTCCTCACCCTCGTGCCCCTTCATGCCGATGAGCAACGCCCCGATCACCGGATAGCCGGCATCCTCCCCTCCCTCTACTCCCTCTCCTTCCTCCTCACTCGACGCGGGCTTCTCCTCGTACAGGACCACCCGGGCCAGCGGGTCCGCGAGGCCGTATTCGGCGAGCCCCTCTTCCCCAGCCGGTTTCTCCAGAAACTCCACCCCTTCGAGGCGGTTCACCGCACCCAGGAGGGCGCTCATCCTGGTGCCGTCCACCCTTGCCTCGATCGGGGCCACGATCCACCACTTCTGGCCATCCCGCTTCTCCAGCGTGACGTCCAGGCCCTTCCCTTCGAGTTCCGCCTTCCTCACCTTCCAGGTCTTGAAGGACATGACCTTCTTCTCGCGAAACTCCTCCGCGTCTTTGGCAAAGGTCCCGATCAGGTCCATCCCGAGGCTCACCACCCCGGGTCTCTCTTCGCGCTTCGCGTAGAGGTATCCCTTGCCCCCCACTTGGTGCAGGCTCCCGATCAGCAGGGTGGCCTTTGTCTGGTCCGGCTTCAGAACGGCTTCGATCTTCCACACCGGCCGGTCGAGCCCGTAGTCGGCCAGGTCCTTCGGCGCCTCGTCAACGAACTTCTCGGCCTTCAGGGTGGTCAGTTTGTTCAGGATCTCGTCCACCGCAGTCTCGGAGGCACGCGCTCGGAAGGGAAGGAGGATCTCCCACCTGTCCCCCTCCTTGGCCAGCTCCATCTCGGGGTCCCCGCTCCTGAGGATGCGCAGGCGCTCGACGTCCTCCCGCTTGAAGGCGAAGATCTTCTTGTGGCGGAGATCGTAGAGCCCCTTGTCAAACTGGGGGTTGAGATGGGTGCTCAGCAGCAGCACCTTGTCCTCGCCCTCCCACACGGCGTAGGAGTTGCTCCCGATCGGGCTCTTTGCGCCCACAAGAAGCGGCTTGGGGGCCTCAGCTCCCTCGGCCACCTGCAAGGCAATCCGGATTTCCGGCTCCTTCAGGCCGTAGGGTTCGAGGTTCTCCGCGGATTCGGTGACCACCTGTTCGAGCTTTACGCCCTTCAGGTTGCTCACCATGCCGTTGATAGCGCTGTCGTCCGCATCCGCCTGCAGGGGCTCCGTGATGCGCCACACTGTCTGCTGCGCACCCGCAGGGCTCCCCTCTTCAGCCTCCGCCTCTCGTTTCTCCATCAGGAAGGTGCCGTGGGCGTTGGTGATCTCGAGCCCCTCCAGCTTCTCCCAGTCGATGGAAAAGACCTTTTTCTCCTCCTCTTCCTGCTTCTTCTCTTCCTCCGCCTTCTTAAACTCGAAGAAGTACACGTAGGCGCCGAAAAGGGCGAGAAGAAGGGCAGCAATCAGGGTCGTCCGAAACTTCATCGCGCACCTACCTCCTTCGCCACCAGATGGCGAGTCCGAACAGTAGAAGGGCCTCCGGAAGGATCAAAACGGACAGGTAGAAGATGTCCCGCGTCTCCTTCGGGGTCATCAGAACCCTGGACCCCCGGGTCGTTTTCGGCCGGATCGAGATCAACGCCTCTTCCTCGGCCAACCAGTTGACCGTGTTCAGGAACAGGTCTGCGTTGTACATCTTGTGGATATACTCGTTGTCGATGAAGGCGCCGTCGCCGAAGACCACCAGCCTGGCCTCCTTCTTTTCGTCGTCCCCTTCTTCGGCCGCTTCCTCGGCGGTCTCTTTCGCCTCCACGGTCAGGGCGACGGCGATCGAAACCGGGCCGCCCAAGTCTTCCTCGCTGCGGGCTACCTCGCTCTTCGAGAAGAAGCGCTCCAGGTCCGTCTCTGCCCAGCTGCTCACGCTCGTCTTGGCGAGCGAGACTCCGGTCACCCCGTCGGGCAGCGGCTGGGCCAGCTCCACGGACTGGGTCAGGTGAAAGAGGGTCTGGCCCCCGAACTCTCTGGTGATTTCGTGGTCTCCGTAGCTCTCCACGACCGGGTCCACACCCAGGGACGGCCCGTAGAAGAGGCGGAAGACCTGGTCCACGACAACGTTGTTACCGACCTTGACCCCCCACTTCGCCAGAAACTCTTCCATGCCCGGCGAAGTGCCCGGATCCATCAGGACGAGCGCGTTGCCCCCCTGGTCAACGTACCGTTCGATCGCCTCCAGCTCGTTCTTCTCGAGGGGTTTCTCCGGGCTGGCGATCACCAGGACATCCGTGTCCGCCGGTACCTCGTCGATCATATAGAGCTCCAGGGGGAGCACCTCGTAGTTCTCGTTTTCCAGGGCCTTCCTGGCCACCCAGTAGCCCGGCTCCTCTTCGCCGGCGAGATCCCGCTCGCCGTGGGAGGTCAGGAAGCGGATCTTCTTCTTTACCGGGTTGGCGACCTTGAGGATCGCGTTCGTGATGTCCTCCTCAGAAATCCCCGGGATCTTCGACTCCCGCTCCCCGCACTTGATCACGAGGATGTCGGTCGCGGTCACCTCGTGCTTGCTGGCCCTTTCCGGGTTCTTGATGGGGTCGATGAACTCGTAGGTAAACCGGGGGGAATAGTTCGCGTAGTTCTTCAGCAGATCATCGAGAGGCGTCCCCTTGGCCGCCTGAAAGAAACCCAGGGCCTGCACATCCTCCTCCAGGTTGTCCAGCACCTTCTGGCTCTGATCAGACAGGCTGAACAGCCCCCCTTCGGTCAGGTCTTTGCGCACCGGGTGGGTGTTCGCCAAGATGTTGATCAGCACGAGAATGCCCAGGAAGATCACCGTGTACAGCACCGCGTTGGCACCGTACCGCGTGGATCTCGCGCCCAGGGAAGACCAGACCCCGCCGAGGTTGAAGGCGAGGCAGAAGAGTACCAGGGATGCACCGCCCGCAAGATGGACGATCGTGAACAGGGAGAACTCCCTACTGAACATGAACTCAACAATGCCGAAGAGCAACAGAACAAAGCCGCAAAGGCCCGCAATCTGGCTCGACTTCTTCATCAGTCCTACCTCCATCGCATGGATTCAATCGACCTCTTGGTCAGGAACAGGGCAAACAGGATGAACGTGACGAAATAGACCACGTGCTGGCCGTCCAGAAGGCCCTTGGAAAAGTCCGTGAAGTGGTCGATCAGGGACAGGTACTGCAGAACCTTGCCGAGTATCGGCCCCGCGGTCTCGGCCGGCCACCCGATCACGAAGAACAGGAGCAGGGTGACGAAGCTGATCACTGCGGCCACGATCTGGTTCTCGGTCAGGGATGAGGCGAAGATCCCCACGGCCATGAACGCCGCCCCGAGGAAGAACAACCCGATGTAGCCGGCCACGATGGGGCCCAGCTCGGGCGCCGGCTGTCCGTACTGAAACAGGATCGCCGGGTAGATCAGGGTCAGGGCCAACATCACATCCAGGAAGACGAGCGCAGCCAGGTACTTCCCCAGAACGATGGAGTTGACCGAGATCGGGGAGGTCAACAGAAGCTCGTCGGTCCTGAGCTTCTTCTCTTCCGCGAACAGGCGCATCGTGATCAACGGGACCATCAGCAGAAGCACGATGGTCATGTTGTACAGCAGGGGAAGCATGACCATTTCGTTCAGGTTGAGCATGGAGGCGACGTCCGGCCTGCGCACCATCTCGTACATGCTGATCATGCGATTGAACTGCACGAGCAGGTTGAAGAAGAACCAGCCGGAAAGGACCACGTAGCCTGTGAGCACTACGTACGCAACGGGGGAGACGAAAAGGGCGCGCAGATCCTTTCCTGCCACATGAAAGATATCGGTCAATGCCTTCATTGCACATCCTCCGTCGTGAGCTTCAGGAATACGCTTTCCAGACTCCCCTGGGCGGTCAGGGCCTCCAGGGAGTCATCCGCCACGATCCTGCCTCGATCGATGATCAGGCAGCGCTGGCAGATCATCATGACCTCCGGCAGGATGTGCGTGCTCAGGATGATCGTCTGGTCCCCGGCCAGGGATTTGACGAGTTCCCGGATCTCGATGATCTGTTTCGGGTCCAGGCCGATAGTCGGCTCATCGAGGATCAGGACCTCCGGGTCGTGGATCATGGCCTGGGCCAGGCCGACCCGCTGCCGATATCCCTTGGAAAGCTTGCCGATAATCTTCTTTCGTACGTCCTTGAGCCCGCAGCGCTCGACCATCCGGTCGATCGCATCGGCCCGGGCCGAACGGGGGACGCCCTTGATTTTCGAGACAAACTTCAGATACCCGGCCACCGTCATGTCGGCGTACACCGGGGGGTGTTCGGGCAGGTATCCGATCCGCTTCTTGACCTCCATCGGTTTCTCGAATATATCGTGCCCGGCAACCGACACCATTCCGTCCGTAGAGGGCAGGAAACCCGTTATAATTCTCATCGTCGTGGTCTTCCCCGCCCCGTTCGGCCCGAGAAACCCTACAATCTCGCCCTTTCCCACCTGGAACGAGAGGTCCTCGATGGCCGTAACGTCACCGTAGCGCTTGGTCAGGCCCTCCACTTTAATCATCTTTCGACCTCCGTCTTCCGTTTGTAATTCTACCTCAAGTTCTTCTTTATATAGTCTTTGACCTTAGAGAAAGGGGTCGGGTCCCTGTCCGCCCCGATGGCCATATCTCCTTGCAACTCACTGAGTTCCTTGAGCAATTCTTCCTGCCGCTCGTCCAGGTTCGTCGGTGTCTTCACGAACACGTGGACCTGGAGATCCCCCTTTCTCCCGCTCCTCACGTTCGGCATCCCGTGGCCGCGCATGCGCAACACGTCACCCGTCTGCGTGCCCCCGGGAATCTTGAGGACCTCGATTCCGTCCAGCGTGGGGATCTCGATCTCCGCTCCCAACGCCGCCTGGGGGAAGGAGATGGGTATCTGGCAGACAAGCCGGTCGCCGTCCCTCTCGAAGAACTCGTGCTTCTCCACGTGGAGCACGACGTACAGATCACCAGGCGGGCCGCCATTGAGGCCGGGGCCACCTTCGCTGACCAGGCGCAGCTGGGAGCCGTGGTCCACGCCCGGTGGGATCTTCAAGGAGAGGGGCTTCTTCTTCAGGATGCGGGCGCTCCCTCGGCACCCCGTACAGACCTTGCTGTAGACCACCCCCCTGCCCCGGCAGTGGTTGCAGGTCGTTGCGACCGAAAAGAACCCCTGGGTCCTCCGGACCTGGCCCGCCCCGCCGCAGGCGTCGCACGCGGTCGGTGGGCTGTCCTCGGGATAGCCCAGGCCACCGCACTCCTCGCAGGACTCCTCCTTCTCGATCTCGACCTTTTTCGTTCCCCCCTTCGCCGCATCCATGAACTCGATCTGCAGGTCGTATCGAAGGTCATCGCCTCGCATGGGCCCGGTACGTCTACGGCGGGTCCTCGGACCCATTTCGAAGAAGTCCTCAAAGATGTTCGAGAAGCTGGAGAAGATCTCGTCAAAGTTCGTAAAGCCCTGGAACCCGGTGTTTCTCAGGCCGTCGTGGCCGAACCGGTCGTAGAGGCCCCGCTTTTCCGGGTCCCGGAGGACCTCATAGGCCTCGGAGGCCTCCTTGAAGGACTCCTCTGCTTCTGCGTTCCCTGGATTTCTGTCCGGATGGTATTGAAGGGCAAGCTTCCGGTAGGACTTCTTGATTTCGTCATCCGGGGTGTTGCGGGCGACCCCCAGAACCTCGTAATAGTCACGCTTTGTCAACAGAAAACACCTCCTTGAGCGCTTCCTCAGCCGCCTCGAGCGCTTCCTCGTTCTCCGACTTCCGGAAGGCCCATATCGCGTGAGAGTATTTCTCGAGCTCCATCGCCTTCTTGCCCAGGGTCTTCCACGCCTCTCGGTCGTCCCCCTCCTCCGATCCCTTGGAGGCCGCACCGTAAAGGAAGCTGTCCCCCTGCTCGAGGGCCAGGGCCCTGATCTGGGCCAGGCCTTCCTCGTGGGACGCCCGGGCAAACAGCTCGACCGCCTCGGTCAGTCGTCCCTCACGAAGATAGAGCTCGCCACAGGAGATGAGCGGCTCTGAGGGGATATTCTGGTCGAAGAGAAGCTTTCGCTTTTGCTGGCTGTTAGGGAGAGCGTTCTTCTTCATCTTGGGTCAGCATCGATCGTGTGCGCCGAATCCGCCAGCCTTCGGTCGTTAAAGGGGTTTTAAGATAAGAAGATAAGATAAGGTCGATTTCGAGAAAATCAAGAGCGGGAAGGGCTTAAATCCAGCGTAACATAATACAAAAACCTCCCGCGCAGGACCTGGAGGGTAACGTGGGATCTGCAGCTGAGCTTTGAAAACTCCTTTCGGAACTCCTGCACGTTCGGAATTCTGCGGTCGTTGATCTTCAACAACACATCCCCCGGTTGCAGGCCAACCTGTGCGGCCTGGCTTCCACGGGTCACTTCGGTGATCTTCACACCCTTGATTCCCGCCCCGATCATGGCCTTGCTGGTCAGCTCGCCCACGCGGATCCCGAGCGATCGCTGGCAGTAATTCTCGGCCATCGCTTCGGGCAGGGCAACGCTTTTCACTGTCTTCTTACGGTATTTTCCCTTCCCGAAGACACGAAACTCAATATCATCGTTGACGCTCATCCGCCGGAGCAGGTCTGCAAGCACCTCCGGAGAGGCCAACTCGGTCTGGTCGGCCTGAACGAGGATGTCCTGAACCTGGATACCCGCCTTATCTGCCGGGCTCCCCGGGTAGACCTCGGTGACCAGAACCCCCTGGGCTTCCTCATAGCCAAGGTACTTGGCAATCTTTTCGTCCAGGACCTGCACTTCGAGCCCGAACCAGGCGGCCTGCACCTCTCCGAAGGTGATCAGATCCTCCACAACCCGCCGGGCACGATCCGCCGGGATAGCGAAGCCGATGCCCTCGGCCTGGCTGTAGATGGCCGTGTTGATCCCGATCACCTCGCCCAGGATGTTCAGGAGGGGGCCGCCGCTGTTTCCGGGGTTGATCGAGGCGTCCGTCTGGATGAAGTCCTTGAAGACCTGATCTCCGGACTTGATCGAGCGGTTCAAGGCGCTGATCACACCCGTGGTCACGGTGTGGGAGAGGCCGAAGGGGTTTCCGATGGCGATCACCGTTTCACCGATCAACAGGTCCGAAGAGGTGCTCAACCCTGCAGGCTCGATCTCCTCCTCGATCGCGATCTTCACGACGGCCAGGTCCGAGCCGGGATCGCTGCCCACCAACTCGCCCTTGTATTCCTTGCCCGAGACCAGGGTCACATGGATCTCGCTGGCCCGGAGAATCACATGGTGGTTC
>JAQYVQ010000414.1 GCA_030145435.1 Syntrophobacteria bacterium
CCTGGCAGGGCAGAAGCTGGCGGCCCACGGGGCCAGGTTCCTCTTCTCGGGTGAAGTCCTGGGGGAGCGACCTTTCAGCCAGACCAAGGGCGCCTTGCGTGTGGTCGGCCACCTTTCCGGCTGCGAGGACGTCATCGTGCGACCCCTGAGCGCGAAGCTCCTGGAAGAAACGCCTCCGGAAAAGGCGGGCTGGGTGGATCGATCCCGGTTGGAGGACATTCAGGGCCGCTCCAGGAAGCGACAGATGGCGCTTGCGGTCCGCTTCGGACTCACCGACTATCCCAACCCCGCCGGTGGTTGCCTCCTCACCGAACCGCACTTCTCGAAACGCCTGAAGGATCTCCTCAAGGAAAGGCCGGACCCTCGCCACCGGGACCTGGAGTTGCTCAAGGTGGGCCGACACATCCGGTGGGGGGAAGACTGCAAGGTAATCGTAGGAAGAAGAGAGGAGGAGAACAACCGACTGGAGGCCCTCTGGGAAAGGGGCGATTTCCGGTTGTGGGTGGAGGGCATCCCCGGGCCCGTGGTCCTCGTGCCTGCCCCGCCTCCCCCTTCCGAGGACGCACTCCGGTTTGCCGCTCGAGTCGCCGTCCGGTACAGCGACGCTCCACAGGGTCACGTCGCCGAGGTTTCGTGCACGGATGGGGATCGCCACGAGACGTTTCACACCGCCGCGTGCCCGGATGAAGAGATACAATCCAGGATGATCTAGCCCGCGTCTTTCGGGGCCACGCAGGCTTTTTCTCCTTTTTCGTTGACAGGCAATTCGCGCTATGCTACTTGATTAACTTTAAATCCTGGCGTTATAAAAAATAAGCTCCACTCCCACCATTGATAAAACATATATTTCTCCAACTAGAATCGTTAACTACTCGTTAAAAACGTATTGAGAAATTCTCCGGTCTCGAATGTACCCGAAGAACGCGCACATTCTCCTGATCGACAGCGACCCGGCATCACAGCAAGACCTCACAGACCCGTTGATCAAGGACGACTACCACGTGTCCCACGCCCGGAGTGCCCGGGAAGGGATGGAGAAGATCTATCAGTCCCCTCCTGATGTGATCCTCCTGGCCAGAAAACTCCCGGACATGGACGGCCTCCTGTTCTGCGCCGAACTGAAGAACGACCTCGTCCTCCGGCACATCCCTCTCATCTTGATCGATTTCGAGCCCCTGCTCGAAGGCGAGCTGGCAGCCAGGGAGTCGGGTGCGGATGATTACCTGCACAAGCCCGTATCCATAAGAGAACTCGACGGAAGGATCCAGCAGATTCTCCGGCAGGGTACCATGGGGTTCAACTGCCACCCCGTAACGGGCCTGCCCGGTTACGACGCGGTCTACCACAAGGTGCAGGAAACCATCGAGAAGGGCCGCCCCTTTGCCATCTGCTTCCTCGACATTCACGAATTCCGGCACTTCAATCAGCGATACGGGTATACTCGGGGCGACGAACTCCTGCGGAAGATTTCGAGGGGGGTCGTCGAGGTTCTCCAGGCGGGCAACCGGTATCTCGATTTCTTCGGACACCTGGGGGCAGATGACTTCGTGCTCGTCACCGACCCGAATCGGGCGGAAGGCATCTGCTCGAAGATCGTGGAGCGCTTCGAACAGTCTGTCCCGGATTTCTACGAACCCTCCGATCTGGAGAAGGGGTACATCCTCACGAGGAGCCGGAAGGGAAGCGAAACGTCTCACAAGCGGATCTTCCTCTCCATCGCCATCATCACCCACGAGGCGGGTCGACCGGGACACGTGGCCCGGATCGTGGAGCAGGGGTCGGAGCTGCTCGCCCTCGCCAAGAAGGAGCAAAGAAGCCTGTGGGTGAAAGAAAGGAGACGAGCCCTTACCTCCCTGCCGTCGATCACCCGGGAAGCCGAACGCCCCGGGCCCAAGGGGGCCCGCTCGAGGCCGGCCACCCAGCCCTTGTCCGAACATTTCAAGCGCTTTCGGGAGATCGTCCAGGCGCAGTCCCTTCAGATCCACTTCCAGCCGATCGTGCACATGGATACGGGCTATACCTTCGGTTACGAAGCCCTCGTTCGGGGACCCCTGGACACCTACTTCGAGAGCCCTGTGATCCTGTTCAGCCTGGCCCGAAAGCTGGACATGGAACTGGTCCTGGATCTGATCTGCCTCAGAAAGCTCCAGAAGGTGGCGGGACGCATCCCTGCCTCGAAGAAAGTCTTCTTCAACGTAAGTCCGAGCAGCTTCGCAAACCCCATGTTCCGGGAGTTCTGTGACAGGGCCGCCAAAGACCTCGTGCCGGAGAGGGTCGTCCTGGAGGTCACTCGAAAGAGAAGGATCCGGGAGTACCCCCGATTCCGCGAGGCGGCCGCCTATTTCAAGACAAGGGGCTACAAACTGGCCGTGGACGATGCCCGGGCAGGCACTCTGAGCCTGCGGACGATCCTGGAACTCGAACCGGATTACATCAAGACGGATATCACGGTCACGAGAGGCATCCACAACGACGCGGCCAAGCAGCGGATCTTCCGTCAGTTCCGTGCCTTCTGCAACCGGCAGCAAATCGAGATCATCCCGGAGGGTGTGGAAACGGAACAGGAAAAGGACTACCTGAGAAAGAACGGCGCCCGGCTGGGCCAGGGCTTTCTCTTCTCACACCCTGCCCCCTTGCCGGCCTAAACGGACAACTCTCTCATCACTTCCCGCAGCCCTTCCGGGTCGTCGGTCATGATGCCCGCCACCTTCATCTCGTCGGCGAGCCAACGCATCTCTTCCGGGTCGTTCACCGTCCAGACCTGCACCTTGAGACCCGCGGCCCTCGCCTTGGCCATGAACTCCGCACT
>JAQYVQ010000479.1 GCA_030145435.1 Syntrophobacteria bacterium
AGCCTCCAAGGGTAGGGAGCGTATGCAGAGAGTTGCCATGGTCGGGTCGGGCGAGTTGAGTGATCGCCTGATCTACTATTTTGAAGAGACCGGATTCGGGAGAGTCGTCGGCATGTTCGATGACTTCGAAACCTTGGGCGCGATCAAGAACGACAGACCCATCCTCGGCAAGATAGAGGAAATCCCGGCGGCCCTCCGGAAAGGGGGCTTCGACGCCGTGGCGATCGCCATCGGCTACAAGCACAGGCGGTTTCGCAAGGAGGTCTATGCAATCCTGAAAAGCCATGGAGTTCCGGTCGCCACCTTTGTCCATCCGAGCTCGTATGTGGAGAGGTCGGCGTTGATTCAAGAGGGGTCTATCGTCCTGGTAAACTGTACGGTCGACATGAACGCCCGGCTGGGCGAGAGCGTTCTCCTCTCTTCCAGAGGCTTTGTTTCTCATCATGTGGAGATAGGTTCCCATACGTTCTGCGGGCCTGCGGTGAATCTTGCCGGCAATACGGGGATCGGGGAATGTTGTTTCCTCGGGATCAACACGACACTCATCGATGGTGTCAGAATAGGCACGAACGTGCAGACAGCAGCGGGATCCGTCGTTACGAAAGATGTGCGGGATCATGTGCTGGTCGCCGGTGTTCCTGCAGTCGTCAAGAAGACACTCTCCTTCGAATAGAGCGGCGACCCTGCAAGACTTCTATCTCGTTTTAGAAAACGTCTTCATAGAGTGAGGTGGGGAACGAGCTGGTGGCAAGCGGAATCGAAGGCCCTGGAGGTAGAGCCGGCTTCCTGAAAGGCTTCTTTGTTGCGGCGGCTCTTGTGATCATTATCTTCTGCTTGTTGCCGGTACGGTATACGGCAAACGACGATTTCGCGCTGGTGAAGTTGCTCAGCGAACGCAGCGGATTCACCCCGGATCCGCACAATCCCTCGTTGAATTTCAGTTTGGGATGGATTCTCTGTTTTCTTTATGGATACGGTCCGGACCTCCCGTGGTATGGGTTGTTCGTTTGCGCTGCCTGCTACTTGGGGTGGTCACTGATGTTGAGCGTGTTGTTCCGGTCTACGCAGGGGTTGTCCTTGCTCCTGTCACTGCCTTTCTTGGGCATGGTGTCTTTCCACATCTTTTCGTTCATCAGTTTCACAACGGCTTCCTTGATTCTCGAATCGGGGGTTCTTCTCTGTTTGATGGAATGGGTGGTTCGAGACAGGTGCCCCGCAAAAAACCCTCGTCTTTATGGGTGGGCTTTGGCCTTTGCCTTTCTGATCAGTTATTTTTTTAGGTGGCGACTGGTCCTGGTTGCCCTGGTGTTCGGGGGGCCTGTCCTGCTTTTCGTGAAGAAACAACAAATGGCAAAGGCGATCCCGTTCGTGATGGCTGTGGGCCTTGTCATCGTCGGCGACAGGGCGATATTTCATCTCACCACCTCGGATCAACACAGAGCCTTTATGGAGTATAATGATCTGCGCGCACAGTTCCACGATACCGCACGAGGCGACTATTACGGAGATTCGACCCCGAAGGCCCTTAGGAAGGTCGGATGGTCTCCGGAGGATTACGCCTTCTACAAACAATGGGTTCTGTACGACAACCGGAAATTCAACGAAAGGACGCTGCATACCTTCCTGGACGAAAATGATCCGAAAAAGAAGCGGTCTCTGTTCGCTCTGAAATGGAATGGACTCAAAGAGCACTTCCGCCATGGGAAGCGTTACTTGCTGGCGCTGCTGTTTTCGGTTGTCTCCATAGGGTTCTATCGGGTTGGCGGGCTTTCGGAGTTGGCGAGGAGAAACCGCTTGAAAATCGTCCTCGCCTTGGCTTACATTGGTGCGGGCATCGTGAGTGTCGTATCGATTCGCTCTGTGTTTCGGGTCTTCGTTCCTCTCTACGCCTACTTTTTCGGGGCATGTTTTCTCTTTTTTCATCCGACGAAGAGGGAATCCGCGCAGGGGCGGAGTAAGTCCGTAGGCCGGAACGTGTCCGTCACTTGTGCCGTCGTTTTTTCCGTTCTGGCGTGGGGGCAGGCGTATGCGCAGGGGAAGATGGATTTCCGGATCCTGAAGAGATCCAAGATGGAGAAGGAGTATATTCAGAAGAGGCTGGCCGTGGTCAAAAACAGGAGCGCTGTGCCCGAGCCTCTTCTCATATTGATGAACCCGACGAGCGGGCTGGGTGCGAAGTATGTTCATCCCTTGAAGGAGTTCTCCGATTTCACGGATCTGAGGATATTCCCGGCCGGATGGGGCGTTCATTCTCCCCGGTTTTCTTCCATTTTGAGGGACATGGGCCTCGCGGACGGGCGGGCATTCCTCACATGGATGATCGACAATCCGAAAGCCCTTCTGGTCCTGTTCGCGAGGAACGGAATGGATACGCTGCGTTCGAAGTCCATGTGGGAATCTTACTTCTCTCGTCGGATTGCACCGAACAAGCGAGCACGGCTTGTGCCTGTTTATGATTTCAGGAATGCAACCGGTGCAGGTCTTATCCTTTTCTATATGAGATCTGAGAATTGACGAACACCGAGTCACTTCCCTTCCATGACGTGGGAAGAGACGGGAGGACAGCCTGGATAAGGACGACCCGAGAATCCCCTTCAACAAACCGTTCATCGCCGGGAAGGAGCTGCACTATATCGCTCAGGCGGTCATGGTGTCCGCGCACCTCTCCGGGGACGGCCCCTTTACGAAGCAGTGCCATACATGGCTGGAGCGAACCCTGGGTTGCGCCAAGGCCCTGCTGACCCATTCGTGTACGGCCGCACTCGAGATGGCTGCCATCCTCTGTGACATTCAGCCCGGGGATGAAGTGATTGTACCCTCTTTCACGTTCGTCTCCACGGCCAACGCCTTCGTGTTGCGCGGGGCCCGTCCCGTTTTTGTGGACATCCGGCCCGACACGCTCAACATGGACGAACAGCAGATCGAGAAGGCGATCACGCCGAAGACGAGGGCCATCGTGCCCATGCACTATGCGGGCGGGCCCTGTGCCATGGACGCGATCATGAAAATCGCCGATTGCAACGGATTGTGGGTGGTCGAGGATGCGGCACAGGCGCTGCTCTCGACCTATCAGGGTCGATTCCTCGGCACCATCGGGCACCTGGGATGCCTGAGCTTTCACGAGACGAAGAACATCATCAGCGGCGAGGGAGGGGCCTTGCTCGTCAACGATTCCGGATTGGCCGAGAGGGCCGAGATCATCCGGGAGAAGGGGACGAACCGAAGCCGGTTCTTCGCGGGCGAGGTGGACCATTACACCTGGATGGATATCGGATCCTCCTTCCTGCCCAGCGAAATGGTGGGGGCCTTCCTGTGCGCCCAACTGGAGCAGGCGGAAAAGATCATTGCCGCCAGACGCCGTATCTTTGACCTGTACCACCGCTCCCTGCGTTCCCTCGAGGATGAGGGGCTCATTCGCCTTGCATCGGTTGAAAACGCGAGCGTAGCCAATGGCCACCTCTTCTACCTGATTGCCCGCACGACGGAGGAGCGAACGCGGCTGATCGAGCACCTTGACGCGAGACGGATTCTGGCCGTGATTCATTATGTGCCCCTCCATTCTTCCCCGGCCGGGAAGAAATACGGTCGTGTGAGCGGAGAACTGGGCGTGACCGAAGACTTGAGCGGCCGGCTGCTGAGGTTGCCGCTCTACTACGAGATGTCGGACGAGGACGTAGGCAGGGTGGTCGCGTCTGTGAAGGAATTCTATGCCGCTTCCCCCTGAGAACCGGGCAGGTCCCGCCCGCCCCGCACCTTCGAGCCCCTTGAGCAAGTACACGATTGCCAAGGCCCTCGTGGCGGCCGGTCTGCTCGCGTGGCTGATCAAGAGCGGCCGACTCGATTTCGGCGTCCTCTTCTCGACCCCCCTGAGTCCCTTCCATGGCCTGGGCTTGCTGGTGCTCTTCGTTGCCATGGTCCTGCAGGCCTGGCGCTGGTGGTGGCTCCTCACGGTTCAACGGATCGATCTTTCCTTCCCCAGAACCCTCGGCCTGGTCTGGATCGGTCGTTTCCTGGCCCTGGTGCTGCCCGGCGTGGTGGGAGGGGATCTCGTGATGGGGTATTACGTGACCCGGGAGGCGCCGTCGGCCAAGATGGCCGGGCTGTCCACGGTGCTGCTGGACCGGACGATCGGTTTCTACACTTCCTTCCTGTTGGGGCTCGCTGCCGTCGTATGGATGGTCTGCTCAGGCGAAGGGGTGACCGGGCCTGTGCTGCAGATGGGGGTTATCAGTATCCTTTGCGTCTTCGGGACAACGCTGGCCTTCTCGACCCTCTGGGTCGATTCGATGCGCGATCGGGTGCTCGGAGTCGTGCCGGAACGCTTCCGTGCTCCCCTGGAGACCGTGCTGAAGGCCTATCGTACCCGTGGCAGGAGCCTGCTGTTCTGTCTTGGCTTGTCCCTGATCGTCGGTGTGATGTCGATGGGGGCGTACAGGGTCGCCGGCCATGCCATCGGCACCCCCCTCGGATGGAAACAGGTCTTCATGGTCTGCCCTCTGGTCTTTGTTGCCACGGCCCTGCCTATCTCCCCGAGCGGAATCGGGGTGGGAGAAACGGCCGCGTCCGTTCTGTTTGCGCAGTTTGGCGTGGAGACAGGGGCCACGATCATGCTGGTCGTGCGATTGTGGTTTTTCGCGCTCCGTTTGCCCGGAGCCCTCTTCTACGTGTTCCAGGAGCGGCGCCCCGCTCCGCCGGATCCGTGAGCGGGTCCTTCCCGGTCAGGGGACTTGGGTTTCGATGGTTCTCCGGGGTCCGGAAGAGCCCTTTGGGCTATTTCGGCCGGTGCTTGGGGCCTGAGATGTGAAGGGGGGAGTATTTCTCGAGCAGGCTGCTGACGCCCAGGCCGACTCGGTCCAGGATCGGGCTTTCGATCCCCTTCACCTCGCAATACCGGTTCATGGTGTACTCCACCATGCTCTTTGCAGGCGGCTTGTAGTGTTCTCGCGCGCGAAGCGTGACCGCCCTCTGTTTGTCACACTTGAACACGCAA
>JAQYVQ010000533.1 GCA_030145435.1 Syntrophobacteria bacterium
GATGGGCTTCAGATATTCAGTTACCCTCCTATCTGCCATCCAAGCTACAGGGCTTCTGATTCTTACCCTGGCAGGACTAACTCCTGCTGAACATACCAGCCTTACCTGGACACACATCCGTACGTGAACCTCTCGATTCATACGGCTCCTGCCAACCATTCTCCTGAAGCCTCGCGACCGCAGGCCGACACAGAAAAGAGAAGTTCCTCCTGGCCTATGCCAGTTGACAACCTCCTGCCTGTGAGTTGGCTTCCGTCTTGCCGGTGCTCTCCAGAGGAGTGGTCAGGGTCTCCCAGGTTACTGGGCCGTCCTCTGCGTGCGCGCCACGGTCAAACACCCCGCCAGGTGTGCCATGCCCCTCGCCCTGTTTCTGGTCATGGCACTGCTGCCTTCCGGAACATGAGACCCTTGGGCACCTGGGAATTAGCAGTTTCGTGGCCGTATCCCCGCGGCTCACACGCTCGTAGACCTACGCATCGCCGTTACAGTTGCCTGCACCGGCGCAAGGCCTTACTTCCGGCCTGCCGGGCTCAGCTTTGACCGGGTGGGTTTCGCACCCACTGGACGACAAACCGAATTTCAGAGGTCATCGCCACCTCTTTCCTTTCGGACCAGCCTTGCCTGGTCGCTTCTCATATAGTGCTATGTAATAGAGGGTCCGAGTAGGACGCGTGGTCCTGTTGAGTGTGGGCACAATTCGGGCACACAGTTCTGTAATCACCTAATTCTCAAAAGGAATCTAGCGGCCGGAGGATGTACAATCCCCCGGTCCATAGGAAACCTTCGTATTCGCTCGGGGAGGGCCGGGGAGCGGAAGTCACACATATTAAGTAAAAGTAATATGTTCAACCGCCAAGGGACCCAAAGGAGGCTGGCCGAAGGCCGTTGGCGACCCCGTTGGCCTGGTTCTTCGGACTGACACTATGTGCGTACTATCTGTAATTCCTGGGGCTGGCTTTCCTTCAACATCTCCATCGGTAATCGTCAGCGGAAGGGCTTCAGACACAGGACCAACGTTGTGCGTGATAGGTTTACTTCGGAGGGCGAAGGCGGATGCTGCTCAAAGGGAACCCGGATTAGACAAACAGGGAAAGCAGGCCGATGGTAGGTAACCCCTGTCTTCGTTCCCTCTCCAGCATACGGAAGAGAAGGTTGCGGCCAAGGACTGCGGTTAATCTTTGATCCAAGTCGTCGATTCATGCCGTGTCATCAGATGCCTATCCCTGTAAAGAGCTGAGCCGGGGGCCATGTGGCTTCTAAAACGATATTCTGCATTCGGGTCATGGGATGCCATGGCAGTCGGGCCCATGAGAATTCTCCTGACGGCAAACGGTTGTTCCAAGAGCGATGCAGCCGCCATGTTCACCTACATGATAGAGTAAGACTCGCAACGCTGGACACAACATATCAACCCCCCTATACTGATCGTAAGTGTGATGCAGGAGTTCCCTACCGTACTTATGAGACAGAACAGCAAGGCTGGCAGGAACGGAAGCCGAATTGGGAGTGCAGTTAGCTAAGGACCACGACAGAATCACCCTTCCGCCTGGCGTCCGGATAATCGACGATGCATTCCAGACGATCGAGGCGCCAGGTGGCATAGGCGCAATCCTGGTCAACATGGACCACGCAGAGGCCCTTCGTACTCGCCTCGCCCAAAAGGGGGTTCACGTTGGTTTCATACATATGCTCGTGAAAGCGACAGCCCTGGCCGCCTGTCGGGTTCCCGAAGCCCGCAGTTTTCTCCAGGGCTACACCATCCGAATCCTTCAAGCTGGAGAGGATCGGCTGGAGGCCTTCGAGGTCAGGTTCCGGGATCCGGAAACTGGAAGGAGGATCATCCTTAAGGGCGAGGGGTTTCACCTGCGTCCGCTCGAGGTTGCCCTGCGTGCCCAGGAGGGCAAATCGCCGTGAAACGTCCTGTACAGGAAATCTCATTCGAGGAGTCGGTTGCCTCTCAAGAACCTCCCGACCGCCCTTTGAAGCCTGCATGCTCCGATCCCACACGGACCCGGTTCCCGGTCTTTCACCAGGACAAATTCTTCTTCATTATGGAGGAACACGGCATTTCGTCCGGAGGCATGAATGCCCTTTGCTTCGAGGGCGAATTGCTCGATCCGGACCGGTTTGTCGATGCCGTGGCGAGAATGATGGATCGCAACCCCAAATGCGCGAGCCGCATCGTGCGGGTCCCTTCATTTCTGGGCGAGCGGTTCTACTGGGAACCGTTGCCGGATGCGGCCTCCCGAGTGTGCCGCTTCCACGAGCCGGATCCAGCTCTCAAGGATCGGGAAACCCTGGAAGCGCTCATACAAGACTTGATGAATGTGCGGCTGAACATGGAGTCGGCCCCTCCGCTCGTCTTTCACTGGTTCCCCTACGGCGACCGCGAGGGCTTGCTGACCTTCCGCTATAACCATGCTCTTTGTGACGGGTTGGGGAGCTTGATGCTGACCAAAGAGCTTCTCTGCCTCTACAACGGTATCCCCATCGACGCAGATGTTCCCAGCCCGTACACACCCCGGGCGCCCATGGTAGAGGGAACCCTGTTTTTCAAGCTTCGCCTCCTTCTCCGGAGCATCGCGTTCCACCTGAGGAAGCTTTTCCGATACCGCTTCGCGGTCCCGGAAAAATTCTTTGACCCGAGCAACAGGAGTCAAGGAGAACTGGAAACGCTCTTCCTGCATATCACCGCGCACAAGTTGCGGCGCTGGCTCACCACGGCTCGCGGTATGGGCGCCACGCTGAACGATCTCCTCATGGCCGCTTTCGCG
The DNA here is from genome assembly GCA_030145435.1 of Syntrophobacteria bacterium. Classification (GTDB taxonomy): domain Bacteria; phylum Desulfobacterota; class DSWW01; order DSWW01; family DSWW01; genus S015-6. The sequence goes on from JAQYVQ010000533.1 coordinate 2,775, forward strand.
GTCGCCATCCGGCGCTGGAAGGAGGAGCAGGGCCTCCGCTGCGGGACGATCCGTTTTGTGGTCAACCAGAGCCTGCGGCAAGAAGGACAGCGTTACCCCGCCACAGAAAATCGCTCTTCATCGTTCCCCGTCTGGGTCGGCCCCAGGGACCGCCACGAGCCAAAGGCCATGGTGCACGACCTCCACCGTCAGGTCCAGGAGGCTTTGCGGTTGCGAATCGCCGATGCAACCAATCTACTCGGAGTGGTGCTGAAACTGCCATACAGCATCGCCAGGCGTCTCCTGGCGCCGCTGATGAACAATCCTCGCATTTCGGACTCGTGCATTATCACCAACGTTGGAATGTTCGCCACCTCGGAAGATGAAGGCGGCGGCTGGTTCCGCCTTGGCCAGGGGCGCATAGTGAAGTTCTATCCCGGCGGCCGCCCTACGGACGGCATTGGCGCCATATGTCTCCTGATCAGCATCCCCGAGGGTGCTGTCCTGTCCTTCATGGGCATGAAGGGATTGCTGAAACGCCCGGAGATGGAGCGGCTCACGCAGCTCGTCGAGACCACGTTGGACGAGCTCGCATCTACAAATGCGGCACAAGGCGGTCAACCCGGAAGGGGCGGAACGCTATAGACGAGAGCCATTTGTTCATTGTTATTCTATCGCCCTCATGCTAACGTAAATTTTGAAAACGGACGACCCGTAACTTGACAGATCTGCGGTCGTGATCATGCTGTCCCCTTTTGACTTGCCCCCGGATTTAGTTGATCCCTTTCTTTCATTCTTGTATTAAAGGATCTTTTTCACAGGATTCAATCACCATAAGGAAGAGGGGGGGAAGGATGTGGCATTACCCTGATGCCATCATTTAAAATGAATTCAATTTTATCCGCGCTTTGCAGGAGAAAGGGGGTTGCTCCGTCAAGATCTAGGTCCCTCAGGTTATGAGCCATGGGGTGATCTATAGATCCAACTTCTATCCGGGCCTCCTTGTCTCTGGTGATTCTCACGGAACAGTTAAAGTTTGAGATTATCTTCAGGATTGAATCCTGGTGATTGCTGTAAACCATAGAATCGAGAAACCTAAAGGGCATGCCCTTGTTAAA
>JAQYVQ010000535.1 GCA_030145435.1 Syntrophobacteria bacterium
CTGTCATGGATGACTATTTGTGAACAAGACAACGGTTTGAAGAATCGATCGAAAACCCGAAAGAAGGAGGTGTCTCATGCCGAGCGTTCACAGCAAGGAGTTCCCCTGGCAATCGGATTCCGACAGGAACCGGCGTGATCACGTCGTGGAGGTGGCGAAGCTCATGATGAGCGCCGCCCACACGGCTCCGATCACGGGAGGTGTCGACCATCTCGAGACGGAGCTGATCTGGGGTGAGAAGGAACTCAACGAACTCGCAGAAAAGATGGATGAGCTGTCTTACCTGCCGGAGAACAAGCGAACCGACGAGATGTTCCGAACCGAGGCGCAGATGATCCGGGAGTCGGACTGCGTCCTCACCCTCGGCAGTTTCCGGGCTCGGAACATGCCTTTCGATGCCAACTGTGGCATGTGCGGGGGGGCTCCCGGATGCAGCTTCGTCTACTCCAGGCGAAGGACGGCTGCCGGCCAGATCGATCCTTCGGACAAGAGCTTGTGCAAGACCTCGATCGACGGCCCCCTGTGCCAGATGTACGTCCACAACCTGGGCTACGGGGTCGGATCGGCCCTGTGGGCGGCCCGCACCCTGCTCGTGGACGCAAGGCCCTTCATGACCGTGGGCGTGGCGGCGAGCAAGCTCGGCTACTGCAAGAACTCGGCCTTCGTCGTCGGGGTCGGTGTCACCGCCACCTCGAAGAACCCGTACGTGGACGTTCCGTACAACTATCATCTGGTGAACATGCGAAAGATCGTGGAGTCGGTCCATCAGGCCTTCATCATCCCCAGGCAGTTCGGCGTGGACTACCGGCTGATTCCCCAGAAGAAGCAAGCAAAGACGGCCATGGCACCAGAGATCGCCATGCAGGTCGGCAAGTCCAAAGGGGCCGGATCCAAGAAGGGCTGAGTGAGAAACGAGTACGTGAAAACGATCCAATTGAGGAGGTAACGGATATGACGATGATGGATGGACGGGCCTTTGCCCAGGAAAAATTATTGGACAATGCCGGACTCGTACTGAACGCCTACTACAAGGCGCCCCTGACCACGAGCCGGTTGAACCAGAAGGCGATGATTGTATCCGGTGAGGAAATGAATCCCTTGCTGGATGTAATCGAGGTGCTTGCCGATAAGGTGGGCGGCCACGACGCCGTACAGAACATCTTTGCGCCCCTGTACATGGACTACCTGGCCTACAGGACAGCCATCGACGAGGGCCAGGCCCCTGTCCTGTTACTCCTGGGGGCGGACCTTGCCAGGGCGGACCTGGGTTGGGACTGCGGCGCTTGCGGGTTCCCGACCTGCGGAGAGCTCACCAAGCACTTCAAGAAGAACAGCGGCATGGGCAGGATGATGGTGGGGCCTTCGTGTGCGTGGAAGTCCCTGGACTGGGGGATCGCCTGCGACTATGCCTGCGCCGCGGCGTGGGAACTGAACATGGAGAACCGGATCGAGGGGACCTACGGGCTGCTCGCCAATGCCCTGGGTTACCTCGACGATGTTACGGCCGTGATGGCGTTGCCCCTCGGGCCTGTAAGAGAATTCTGGTACTACAACCGTCCCACCATGGGCAAGGTCATCACAGCGGAGGTCCAGGCCGAATTGTTGCGGAACAACGTGGCCGTCCACTACGAAATGTTTGCCGGAGATCTCAAACCGCCCATGAAGGGGGAAGGTGCATGGTGGGAGAGACCCCCCGAGTACGGGAGCGTGGGCCCGGATCCCGAGTACACTGCGTTTCAGCAGAAGAACGCCGGCGTGATGTTCGAGGCCGTGATGGAAGTCCGGCCCCAGGTGGAGGCGATGAAGAAGAAGCAGCAGTCGAAAAAGGGGAAGGCCGGGAAGTAGCCTTATAGTCCCCGATTCGAAAGGAAACAGCCGTGTTCAAGGACACCATCGTACTCGTTACGGGTGCGGCATCCGGTATCGGTCAAGAGATCGCCAGACAGTTCGTCGAGGAAGGCGCGACCGTGGTGGGTGCCGACTTGAACGAGAAGAACCTTCAGGAAACGAGCGACAGATTCGGAGACCGGTTCATCGCAAAGCTCTGCGACATCAGCAAGGGGGATCAAATTCGCGACCTGTGCAAGTACATAGAGGGGGAGTTCGAACGACTGGATGTCCTGGTGAACAACGCCGGAGCCGGCCATCTCCAGGACCCGGAAGAGATCGAGGAGGAGGATTTTTACTTCAACTACGACATCCTGCTCAAAGGCCCTGTCCTTCTCGTCAAGCACCTCGCACCCCTGCTTCGTAAATCCGCAAACCCTTCCGTCATCAACATTGCCTCAATTGCGGCACGGATAAACGCCGGGAAACACATCATGTATGCGACCGCCAAGGCCGCCCTCGAGAAATTCACCCAGCACTTGACGAAGGATCTTCCCGGCATCCGATTCAACTGCATTCTCCCGGGCGTGATCGACACACCCATCCTCAAGAACTACGGGGAGGAAAATCTGCCCGCCATATTCGAGCTCGGTGCCAGCAAGGTCCCTTGCGGACGGGTGGGCACGACCGCGGACATCGCCAACTGCGTGCTCTTTGTCTGCTCGGACAAGGCGACCTACATCAACGGTGCGTCGATCGTGATCGACGGAGGCCACATGCAAGCAGGGGATTGGGGTCTGTAGACCTCGTTTCCGAACCTTCGAGTCGAAGGAGGTGCCGATGAGATATTTCACAGACGAAGAGCTTGTCAAGCAGAGCCGGCCCCTGGCGGATTTGGCACTGGAGGCCGTCGAGGCGGGACAGGTCCAGCAGCTTCACTATCTCTTGAACGAGATGGACCAGGGTCACGCGGGCCTGTGTGGATTGGGGCTTCAGTGGCTCCCGAGGATGTGGGGCAAGATCCGGACGGATTTCGGTGAGGACGTGCTGGACGGGATGCTCGGCAAATCGTCCTTCTACCTGATGGAGCCGTACGTCGAGGAATTCCTCGGAGGGGATGAAAAAGGAGTCGTTTCACAGATCATCCGGATGTGGATGTATCAGCACGGCGCCAACATCGTTCCCCTTGGAGAGACCGATGAAGAGGTCGCTTTCTCTCTGACTCCCTGCGGCTCGGGCGGAAAGGTGCTCCTCTCTGGATGGCCCCAGTCTCTTCCTGACGTCCTCGGCCCATGCTCGGACGGAACCCCGATCTTCTGCCGGGGGTGCAAGGCTATGCAAAAGGCGTTCAACGAGGCTTGCGGCGCGGAGGCGTGGACCACGGAAATCAACCAGGGCCTTCTCGGTGGCTGTACGATGCGGTTCTTCAAACAGAAGAGCAAAGGGCAGAGCTTGTTTGAGCCCTCCGAACTTTATGAGGTCGTCAAGTCACGATGCCGGCAGGCGATCGAAAAGATCCTGGCCGGGGATCTCAACATCCGGGAACTCATCAAGGATCAGCATCGGGAGTGGCTGCCCTATCACGACTTGATGATCTCGTATGCGGTCTGCATCCAGGCAGAGGTCTACCGTGAAAA
>JAQYVQ010000549.1 GCA_030145435.1 Syntrophobacteria bacterium
CGTTACGGTCTGGCCGGGCGCCCTGATACCGAGCTTCGCCCTGTCGTGCTTGACCATTTGGGCCGTGAGTTGGCTCACCCGGGGCAATGAGGGATAGCCTGTACATGAGAAGGGTTTCTCCGGTTATTTTCAGGGGGTGTCCGTTTGGAGGAGGGAAGGTTGCCCAACCTGATCGTCATCGGTGCCCAGAAGTGCGGCACGACGAGCCTGCATTACTATCTGGGGTTACACCCGGAAATCTTCATGGCAGAGGAAAAGGAGTTGAACTTCTTCTTGGAGGAACGCAACTGGGGCAAAGGGATTGAATGGTACAGCTCTCACTTCGGGGCGAACACCAGAATCCTGGGGGAGTTTTCCCCCACCTATTCTCACTTCCCCGTCTTTCAGGGCGTGTCGGAAAGGATGCACGCCACCATCCCCGAGGCCAAGCTCATCTATATCCTCCGAGACCCCATTGAGCGCATTCTCTCCCATTACATGCATTCCTGGGCCTCAGGAACGGAAAACAGGCCCCTGACCGAGGCCCTCGAAGATGTGGAATCCAGCCCTTACGTCTCGCGCAGCATGTATTACAGGCAACTGGAACAGTATCTCCCGTATTTCCCCGACTCCCGCATTCTCATCATAGCGGCAGAGGCCCTCCTCCACGGGGACCGGGGGAAGACCCTGGAGAAGGTCTATTCCTTCCTGAATTTGGACAGCTCTTTTCAGTCCAGGAAGTTCGCCTTCTCCTGGCACGAGTCCCGGTTCAAGAGAAAGAAAACCTGGCTGGGAGAATATCTGGAGCGTTCGTCGTTGAAAAGAAGACTTCAGTTCCTGCCTTTTGAACTGCGAGGGGCAGTGGACGGATTGATCTTCTTTCCGTTTTCCCGCAGGGTGAAGAGGCCTCGCTTGAATGAGAGCCTTCGAAAGGAGCTTGCTGCCTTTCTGAAACAAGATATCGACCGCCTGCGATCCTATACGGGAAACCGTTATCATGAATGGACCCTGTAGGAGAGCAGTAGAGCCCCGATCTTTTCCCTGCTCCTTCGGAAAAGCCGCACCGGTTCTCCATGGGACAGGGCCATGACAGACAGGAATCGTGAATGATCCGAAAGCTCTCTCAGGCGATGTCAGCGATGCTGACTCGCAACGTGTCTTTCGAGATGGATTTGGTCCCCCTCACCTTCCAAGATCTACCGCTCAAAAAGATCACAAACTGGTTGCTGACAGAGAGTTCGGTTGTTTTCAAGCCCAGCCGTCCCTGGGGATTCCCGACGATCCTACAGGTGGAGCCCACCAGTCGATGCAATCTCCGGTGCAAGCTCTGCCCGGTCGGAACCGGACTTGGCCGACCCGTGGGCGATATGGATTTGCCGATGTTCCGGCGGATCATTGACGAGTTGGGAGAATATCTGCTCTTGATCATGTTTTGGGATTGGGGGGAGCCCTTTCTGAATCCGGATGCGTATGAGATGATTCGAATCGCGCATCGTGCGGGTATCAAGGTCGTCTGCAGTACGAACGGACATGTCTTTGCCAGTGGTGACCATGCCCGTCGCGTCGTCGATTGCGGACTGGATGTACTCGTGTTCTCGGTGGATGGCATCACCCAGGAGACCTACGAGCGATACCGACGGCGGGGTAGCCTGGAGAAGGTCCTCAAGGGCATCACAGAGGTTGTGGCCGAGAAGCATCGTCTTCACTCCGACACACCGCTGGTGAACTTCAGATTTATCGTGATGAAGCACAGCGAGGGTGAAGTTCCTCGGATCAAAGAATTCGCCTCCTCCTTGGGTGTGGATGTTCTTACGCTGCGCAAGTTCCACTTTGTCCCGGGCACCGGCAATGATCTCGAGCCAGGACCCGACAAGAAGACAGTTGGCGATGGGGAAACGTTGGTGCCGAGTCAATCCAAATACCAGTTGCCGATGATTCCCAGAGGCGGGCAACAGCCGCTCAGGGTCGAGAGGAATCCCTGCAAGAATCTATGGAACTGTCCTACGATCCACTGGGATGGGACCGTCTGTTCCTGTTGCATGGACTACAATGAGCAGCGCCCCATCGGGTCCCTTCGGGCAAAAAGCTTTCGTGAGATCTGGTATGGCGAGGGCTATCGCAGACTGAGGCGGGCCTTCCGTGACAAATGGAAGGAGTTGGCGCTCTGTAAGGACTGCGCATCGGGGTTTCAAGGGGGCGATGTGGGGAGGGAGGCCAACGCGGAAGCCTTTTTCTTCCATGACGGGTAGGGATTTCGAGGAGCCCGGCCCTTGGCGAGGTTTGGCATCATGAACAACCATCCAACCCCGGACCTGTCGGTGGTCCTGGTCGCGCATCGAGACTCGGAGTCTCTCCGGTGGGCCCTGCAAAGGATGTGCAATCAGTCTGTATCGTCCCGCATCGAGTGTGTCCTCGTAACCCGATCCAGAATGGGCCTTGCCGGAATCTCCGAGGCATTGGACGGCCATCTTTGTTCACAGATCGTCGAAGATGGGCACCTGAAAACCGCGGGAGCGGCCAAAGCCGCCGTGTAAGGGCGGCCACGGCCCCTCTGGTCGCTTTCCTGGAAGATCACTCGTTTCCGGATGTTTCTTGGGCAGAGAGCTTGATCGAAGCCCACCGTCGAGGTGACGTTGCTGTCGTCGGTCCTGTGGTGCGCAACGCGAACCCGATAAGCAGTGCCAGTTGGGGTTGTTTCCTGGTGTACTACGGGCAGTATATGTGGGCCCGACCTCGAGACGAAATCAAGCACCTGCCGGCCAATCATTCATGCTATCGCCGTGATCTGCTCCTTGACTACGGTGCCCGTCTGGCCGACATGCTGGAGGCGGAAGCCGTACTGCATCAAGATCTTCTTGCAAAAGGTCACCGGCTTTTCCAGGAACCATCCGCAGGGGTTTACCACCTCAATTACTCAAGGTTGGGACCGACGCTCCGGGAGTACTTCCTGGCGTCAAGGGTGTTCGCAGCCAGGCGCGCACTTGGCTGGGGGGGGTGCAGAAGGGCTGTGTACGCCGTCGGCTCGCCCATTCTGCCGCTGATTCGCCCCCTGCGCGTTCTCCGGTACGCACGACGTGCCAAACTCGAGCGACGAGTGGTCTGGAGAGCAATGGTACCGGTTCTGCTTACATTCTGCGCCGGAGCGGCAGGGGAGATGTTTGGCTATGCCCTGGGGGTGGGGCGAGCCGAGGAAAGGCTCCTGGAGTTTGAGCGAGAGCGCGACAAGGAATTCTCCCCTCGTGATCTGGAGGCGTTATCGAGGGGAGAAGGGGAAAGACGCATTGCGTGATTTTTCGATCGTGATTCCGACTTATGGTCGGCCCGACAGCCTGGAGCAACTCCTCCGTTCGCTGACGGGATTGGAGTATCCATCCGATCGATTCGAGGTCATCGTCGTGGACGATGGTGGCTCCCTTCCCCTGGAGCCCATATTCACGGCCTACCGCGACCACCTGAACCTGAACCTCCTGTAGCAGCGAAATGCGGGTCCAGGCGCAGCACGGAATCATGGGGCCTTGCAGGCACAGGGAAAGTACCTGGCATTCACGGACGACGATTGCGTAGCCGATCCGGGCTGGCTGCGAGCACATGCCGCCGCACTGGGGAATTCGGAACACGCAATCTGCGGGGGCAGAACCCTGAACAGACTCGAGGAGAACATCTTCTCCGAGGCAACACAGTTGCTGGCAGACTACATCTATGAGCACTACAACCCAACCCGAACCTTTGGGGCCTTCTTCCCGACCAACAACCTGTCCGTGTCCCGGGAAGCTTTCCTGGAGATCGGGGGTTTCGACGGGTCGCTCCGATTCGGCGAGGATCGTGATCTCTGCTATCGATGGGCCGCCCGTGGGCACGCGTTTCTCGATGCGCCCGAAGCGGTCGTTCGTCACGCTCACGCTCTGACGTTTTTGTCCTTTCTGCGATTGCACCACTGTTACGGCGAAGGCACGCACCGATTTCGGAAAGGCTGCATCAAGAAGGGGTTTCCTCGTCTGCAGATCAGCCCCGCGCTCTGGTATGTGAACCTGGTACTCTCCGGAGTGAAGGAGCGGAGGGGTTTGCGGGGACTGATCCTGAGTATGGCGCTTGCGGTAACGCAAGCAGTATCCTTCAGCGGGATGATCCGGGGTCTGCTCCCTCCCGGAGACAGGGACCCCCGTCCGGGAGGGGAAGGCCCCGATCGATCCGCTTCAAAGTAGAGGGGTGGCGGGTATGGCAACCCTGAAGAGCAAGTTGGCTCTATTGGCAGGCCTCCTCGACGGGAGCAGGGCGTATACTGGGCCTGCCTGGCTCGTTCTCGACGTAACGCGGCGATGCAACACCGTCTGCCTGGGTTGTTACTTTCATTGTCTCCAGCCTCGAGATCCCTCACCTGGCGATCAGAATGTTAAGGACTTGCCCCTTGATTTGGTAGATCAGCTGATCCGGGAGCTGGGCCCGCTCGGAACGCGGGAGGTCGTCCTGGTGGGGGAAGGAGAACCACTCCTCCATCCCCGCCATTTGGACATCATTGCCGCCTTCAAGAAAGCGGGCATGAAGGTGCAGTTGTTCACAAACGGCACCCTGATCGGCGAAGGGATGGCGGAATCTCTTGTCGAGAGCGGCCTGGACGTCTTGCAGTTTACCCTCTGGGCCGTCAACGCCACGGAGCATGCGAAGTGGCATCCCGGCGAGAGCCTGTCGTATGTCGATCGCAGACGCCGCGCCCTGGAGTTCATGGCACGGGCAAAAAAACGCAAGGATCAACCGCTTCCGCGGGTAAACATCCAAATGATTCTCAATCGAGACAATTTTACGAATATGGAGGAACGCGTGAACTGGGTCCTTGCCAGCGATTGTGAGGAAGTGACCTTCGGGTTCTTTCGTGACTGGGGCGGCCAGCATGAGAACCAGTGCCTGCTGCCTACGGACGGGGAAGCGATTCGAGAGATTCTGCAATCGGCCAAGAGACGCCTTGAGGCGGCAGGCATCCAGCACAACGTGGACGAGTACCTTGACCGCGTCCGATTCGGTGCCGACGGATGGCGCGAATTCCCATGCTATACAGGCTGGTACACGACCTATGTGAAGGTGGACGGTACCGTGTTGGCCTGCGGCCACTGTTCCACGGTGATGGGGAACCTCCGGGAGAATGGGTTTGCCGACATTTGGAACGGGGCCACATACAGGGACTTTCGTCGCCGCAGTTCGAGTGCCGAGGGACTCATGTCCCTGAGAGGCCGGTGTAATTGTTCAAACTGTTGCATGTGGAAAGACAATCGGCGGGTGCACCGAGTCTTTCGATGGTTTGCCCCTCTTGCAGCTGTTGCCCCCCTCCGGTCTGCCCGCGCCTGATGGCTATCATCTCTCCACGCCGCGGACCTTGCAGTCCGCAAAGAACCCTGAGAGGGCTTCGGCCTGTTCCTTCAGGTATTCGGGGGGATAGGCCGGCAGGTCACAGAAGAGGGGATCGAGGCATTTCCCGGGACGAAACTGCTGCAGGAAGTATCGGTGGCTGCCCTTGAGCCATTCACCCAGTTGGGCGAGATCGTTTTCATCGAGCAGACCCGGTACGACGGTGGTGCGGAGTTCATACGACACGGCCGAGGCCTGGAGCAGCGCCACCGTCGCTTCCGTGGCGGTCACCAGTTCAGTCTCGGGCATGGCCGTGCGGGCGATGGCGCGGATCTTGTCCGGTGGCCCCTTGATGTCCACGGCCACGTAGTCCAGAAGAGAAGCATCCAGCAGGGCCCCGAGCCGTTCCGGCAGGGAGCCGTTGGTGTCCAGCTTGACCTGGAGACCGAGCCCACGGATTTGTCGGCACAGCTCGGGGAGTCCCTTCTGAAGCAAGGGCTCTCCGCCCGTCAGGCAGACGCCCTCCAGCATCCTGCTGTAGGTTGCCAGGTAGGCGATCACCTCGTCCAGGTCGAGGGGTGCCTGACCGTCCCCCTCCGCGTGCAGGACGAGTTCCGGGTTGTGACAGTAGGGGCAACGGAAATTGCAGCCCTGGAGAAACAGAGTGGAGGCCACGTGCCCCGGATAGTCGAGCAGCGTGGTCTTGGACCAGCCAAGAATGCGAACGGGCGGCTCCTCGGTGGGAAGCTCCAAGTCGGTCGGAATCAATGACATCAGGGTCAGTCTTGGAGAATTTCGCGGATTTCTCGCGGACCCATGGCCCACTTCAGAATCTGGCCGTCTCCAGCGACATTGAGCAAGACGGGAAGGTTCATCTCTCCAGTGTCCTTGCGTGTGACCTTGTCCCGGATCTGTCTGTAGTACTGGGTGAAGAGCTTACGACCCGTGGTCTCCTGCAGGTCCAGGATCTCGACGTGAAGGTCAAGGGTGCCCAAGTCCTCCTTCACCTCGTCGCATTTCGAGCAATTCGGCTTGGTGAAGAGCTTCCAGTCACTTGACCCGTTTACGCGGTGGGTTCGGCCCGTCATGAAGCTGTTGAGTTCCAGTACAGGCATCATTCGTACGTCCGGCCTTTCCAAGGAAACGTCGTCCGTAACGATCGGCTCCCTCTTCTCCTCCGCGATGGCCTTGTCCATGCCGTGGAGGGTGACCACATTTCCTGAGGGCTTCGTCGTAAAGAGCCTGCGGTCCAGGTATTCCTCCGCCTTGCCCTTGTTCCAGTTCTTGACGGGCCGATAGTAGCCCACGATCCGGGCGTACACCTCTGTCTCATTACCGCAAGACGGGCACTTTTCCTGCTCGCCTTTGAGGTACCCGTGGTCTGTGCAGACGGAAAAGGTGGGGGAAATCGTGTAATAGGGGATTCGGTAGTTCTCGGCGATCTTCCTTACCAGCTTCTTGCAGGCCTCCGTGTCCTCGATGCTCTCCCCCAGGAAGCTGTGGAAGACCGTGCCGCCCGTATATTTTCGCTGAATCTCCTCCTGGAGGTCCAGAGCCCCGAACAGATCCGACGTGTGGCCCACGGGGAGTTGGGTGGAATTCGTGTAGTAGGGCGCCTCTTCGCCGGCGGTCACGATCTCCGGGTAGCGTTCCTTGTCGATCTTCGCGAGCCGGTACGATGTGGACTCCGCAGGGGTGGCCTCGAGGTTGTACAGATTGCCGGTTGCCTCCTGGTATTCGATGAGGCTGTCCCGCATGAAGTCGAGTACCTCAAGGGTAAACAACCGCCCTTCCTCGGCCACCAGGTCCTTGCCGAGGAAATTCGAGCAGCATTCGTTCATTCCCACGAGACCGATGGTGGAGAAGTGGTTGTCCCAGGTGCCGAGATACCTCTTCGAATACGGGAACAGCCCTTCGCCCATCAGCTTCGTGATGACTTCTCGTTTGATTTCAAGGGAGTCCCGGGCAGTATCCATCGTTCGGCCGAGTCGCTCGAAGAACTCTTCCCGGCTCCTGGAGAGGTAGCCCAACCTCGGAAGATTGATCGTGACGACCCCGATCGACCCTGTGAGCTCGGCCGCACCGAAAAGGCCCCCTCCCTTCTTCTTCAACTCCCGCTTGTCCAACTGAAGCCGGCAGCACATGGAGCGCACGTCGCCGGGTTTAAGGTCGCTGTTGATGAAGTTCTGAAAATAGGGGGTGCCGTACTTGGCGGTCATCTGGAAAAGAAGCTCCGCGTTTTCGCTGTCCCAGTCGAACTCCTCGGTGATGTTGTAGGTGGGTATCGGATATGGGAAGCCCCGGTCCGCCGCGTCCCCTCCCATCATCACTTCCAGGAAGGCGCGGTTGATCATGTCCATCTCTTTCTGATAATCGCCGTAGCAGCTGTCCTGGGCCTTCCCTCCGATGATGACCGGCTCGTCCTTCAGGTCCTGGGGCACGACCCAGTCCAACGTGATGTTCGTGAAGGGCGCTTGCGAGCCCCAGCGACTCGGGGTGTTCACGCCGAAGATGAAGCTCTGGATGTTCTGCTTCACCTCCCGGTAGCCAATGCCGTCATGCCGTATGAAGGGGGCCAGGTAAGTGTCAAAGCTCGAGAACGCCTGGGCCCCGGCCCACTCGTTCTGGAGGACGCCCAGGAAATTGACCATCTGCGCTATCAGGGTACTCAGGTGATGGGGAGGGTGAGAGCTGATCTTGTTCGGCACACCGCCGAGACCCTCCTGGAGGAGCTGTTTCAAGCTCCAGCCGGCGCAGTACCCGGAGAACATACACAGGTCGTGGAGGTGGAGCGTTCCGTTTCGGTGGGCGTTCGCGATGTCGTTGGTGTAGATGTTGTTGAGCCAGTAGTTGGCTGTTACAGTTCCGGAATTGTGAAGGATGAGCCCTCCCAGCGAGTAGTTCACGTTGCTGTTTTCCCGGACACGCCAGTCCGCCTGGCTGAGGTAGCCGTCCATCGTGTTCTTGATGTCCAGGGCCAGGCTCTTGGTTTCCCGTAGGCGGGCATGCTGTTCCCGGTACAGGATGTAGGCCTTGACCGTCCTGGCATGCCGCCTGTGAATCAGGACCTCTTCTACGAAATCCTGGATCTGCTCGACGGGGGGGATCGAGCGGGGATGGGTTTGTTTCACGAGGGTCTCACACACCTCGTTGGAGCAGCGAACGGCTTCGTCCCTGTCCTCCAGTTCCACGGCCTTCATGGAATTCACGATGGCCTGTGTGATTCGCTCCTGGTCAAAGGGAACGATCTTTCCGTCTCGTTTTCGGATGCAGTAGTTCTCGTCGGTCAGATGGAGAAACGCCGGTTTCTCCCTCGTGCCCGACTCGACGTATGCCTGCGCCATCTCGCCTCCTTGTGTGTACGGAGCATAGCTTCGTGTATGCGGAGTACAGCTTTAGAAGTTGTTTGTATTCTAGGCAATTGGTGTAGGTTATTTCAAGTAAATTCTTAAATAACCTATATCTAGTGCCTTCAGGATAGAGGTCTACTATATCTTGTTGCTTATTCCTGTCAAGGGAAAAATGCCCTGACCCTGGAACAGCGTCTTTCTTTGACACGGTGCTTCATAAGAAAAAACAGTTAAATTAGCGGCTTAGATGCTTCGAAAAGGGGTAAGAATTTTTCTAAAGGGCCCTCAAATGGGTTGCAGGCCCGGCCTCGATTCGACGAGTCGGGCGCGGCTCCTGCCGGAGACGCCCCTTCAGGGCCGGGCTCGGGCAATATGCGGGTTAGAGCACCTGGGTGACGAATATGGGGGGGACGGCAAGGTGGGTCAGCGAGAACCCTTTTCCCAGTCCTTCCTGAGCGATCGACAGGGCTCTCTCCAGGGTCGGGACGGGCGTGAAGCCCAGACGCTCGACGACTCCGGGCTCTTGAGCGCCCACCACCAGGATCTTCGACAGCCGTTTCAGAGCAAGGCAGCCCCAGGCCCAGACATAGATCGGATGGACCCCGTGGTAGGCATACTGACGGCGATACCGGTCGATGTACTCGGGTCTTGCCGCGAAATCTTCCTCAAAGCCCTCTTCGATCTCCCTGGGATCCCGGGTCTGGGGGAGGACACGATCGTAGAGTTCCACGTAGGAGGGATGGTGTTGTGGGTGGAATCCGGGCAGGAAGGGGTTCATCAGGATCATGACCCCACCGTCACGAACGACGGGACGTCCCTGATACAGATTGTACACATAGCCGAGGGCCATATTCGTCACCAGGATCGGGTTGATCCGGGAGAAGACCGAATAGGGAGAAAGGTTCGGAAGCCCCAGGAAGAGGGCGTCGGTCTGCCCCCTTGCCGTTGTATTCTGCTGTCGGGCCAGCGCGGCCAGCGTGGCAGGATGAACGGCGTCGATACGGCCGGCATGCACGGCAATCGGCTCGTAGCCGCTTCGCAGGGATCCGGACAGGTTCTGTTTGACAACCTCCGGTAGCCTGCCGGCCCAACGCATTGCGTGGGGAACGCGCCCGTTCGGGCCCTTCCCGGTCACGGACAGCAACCGATCGATCCCCGGGCCCCAAACCCGGTTGTTCACCACGGTTTCTACGGTGAAGACGTTGGCCTGTTGGGCCACGACGGCCCCCATTTCTTCCATCATTCCGTGGTAGCGGTTCCGGTCGGGATCCATCAAGGTGCCCTGCTCGAGCACGCCCACGTTGTGGTGCGTCCGGATACTCTCAAAGGTCCCGAGGCCCACCAGGATCGACTTCCACCCTCCGTTCATCGGCGTCCAGTTGACGTTCACATAGATGACCAGATCCGATTCCGTGACCGATCGGTTTACCTGGACGAGATGCCCGCTTCGGCTCCTGCCCAGTTCCACGATTCCGTCCGGGTCCTCAGCGTCGTGGTTGAAGATCCGGTTGGGCCCCATCTCTCGCCAGACCTTCCTGCCGAGCAGGTGGCGCAGTTCTGCGGGGGTCCACTTCCGATGGAGGCCGATGGCGCAAACCAGCCGGATCCGCTCCTTCTCTATACCGGCCCGAAAGAGCTCCTCCAGGATGACCTCTATGGCGCGACCCCTGACGTCCCCGGCCAGTGGGGGCAGGGGAAGGCAGGGATCGTCAAAGGCGATCGTTATGCGGTGGCCGGGGCGTACGAGGTCGGCAAGGGGTGGAGAGCCCAGGGGGCTTCGGAGGGCCCGCAGGACAGCCCCCTTGTAGTCGTGCAGGCCCGGCATCGGCTCCGGGGGGAGGATGGAACGGGTCTCATCGGGCAGGGACACACTGACCAGATCGTCTCCGGAGAACACTCTGCGCTGCATGTGGGATTGTCTCCTAGGTACGGGTGGTTGCGTTTTCTCAGGCCCCGTGGCTAATAGCTACTAATAGCTCTAACTCCCTTTCCCATCCAGCCTTTGGTGCTTCTCCAAGAATCCGGGCAATTCCTCCAGGCGATGGATCCGCAGGGGGTGGGGGATGCTGTTGCCCATCAGGATGAAGGGAATCCCGGCGGCCTCGGCAGCGATCCGGTCATTTTCCATGTCTCCCACATACACCGCTTCGTCCGGGGCAAGGCCCGTCTTCTCCAGGCAGTAGAGCAGCATATCGGGCGCGGGCTTCGGGCGCGGGACCTCCAGGATCGTTGAGACCACGTCGAAGACGCCCTTGAGCTGGAACCGTTCGAGAAGGGGGGGGATGGATTTCCCTCGATTGGTGGCCAGCGCGACCTTGTAGGATGCCTTCACTCGCGCCAGGACATCGTAGAGGCCGGGCTCCGGGTCCATGTATTCGAGAAACGGGAGGTAGTCGATCGAGTAGGCGATGCGCTCCGCCTCTTTCGCCTTTTCCGGGTCATCCGCGTAGAGGTGCGCGAACAACTGTGGGGTAGAGTAGACGTGACAGAGCCTTTTTGCCTCTTCATCCAGGGGTGGACCGCCCATTCTTTCAAGGATCGCGTCGTAATAGGCGACGTTGGATCGGATGGAGTCGAACAGGACGCCGTCGCAATCCAGCATCACGAGCTTGAGGTCGTGGTTTCGCGTGTTTTGGATCATCGGGTTTGCGTGCCTCGAGCGTTTTGGGGTGGGTCTTCCCAGCAGCCTAACAGCCGGTTTTTTTCCGGTCAATC
>JAQYVQ010000559.1 GCA_030145435.1 Syntrophobacteria bacterium
CTCGGGTAGATGTTGACCGCCCTGTAGGTGAACATGTCATCCGTGCGGCCCAGGATCCTGTCGTGCCTGGGAAAGGGGACCCCGCATTCGCATTCCCCGTCCAGCATCCGGGTTACGTCGTGGGTGCGGTAGCGGATCAGGGGACTCCCTTCCTTCCGGAGGGTCGTGACAACGAGTTCTCCCTCGGTGCCCGGTGGAACGGGTTTCAGGGTTACGGGGTCGAGGATCTCGAATAGGAAGAGGTCCGCCCAGTAGTGAATCCCCGTGTGGAACACGCAGTCGAGCCCGGTACCCGGCCCGTAAAGCTCGGTTAGTCCGTAGATGTCGAACACATGTTCTACGCCCATCAACTCCTTCATGCGGGCCCGCATCGCCTCGCTGTGTCGCTCTGCGCCGGTGATGATCTTCTTCACCCGGATCTTGTCGCCGAGATCACGCTTGTGGATCTCCTCTGCCATGAGAAGGGCCATGGAGGCCGTAGCGCACAGGACCGTGGTCCCCATGTCCGCCATCATGTCACAGTGCATTTCCGCATTGGCAGGCCCGATGGGCACGGCCATGGCACCGAAGCGTTCACAGCCGGCCTGGAAGCCTGCGCCGGCTGTCCACAGGCCGTATCCGACAGCGATCTGCACCCGGTCTTCCCGGGTCAGCCCGGCAAGCTCGTAGCAGCGGGCGAACATGTCCGCCCAGAGATCGATGTCCCCGGCCGTGTAGCAGAGGATCTTCCGTTTCCCTGTAGTGCCGGAAGATGCATGGATGCGCACGATCCTGTCAAAAGGAACCGATCGGAGCGGAAAGGGATACCCTGCGTTCAGGTCTTCCTTGTCCGTGAACGGAAGCGCTTCGATCGCTTCAAGAGATCGGACCGCTTCAGGCTGTATGCCTGCGTCGTCGAGCTTTGTCCTGTACGCGGGGCAGTTCTCGTAGGCGTGCCGGAGGGTCCACTGGAGGCCTTCGAGTTGTGTTGTCTTCAGTTCTTCCGGAGAGAGATTCCGGGGGATGAAGCCCATGGTAGAGATTCCTCCTTGTCGCTCATTCGGCCCCGTGGCCGGTTTCCAGGGCCCGGACGCATGCTTCGAGCATTCCTTCTCTCCCGGCGAGTCGTTCTTCCAGGACAGACTTCAAGTCCTCGAGAGAGCAGAAGAGACGCCGGCTCCCTTTCGGCGTTCGAGGGGCTTGCGCAAGGGCAAACCCGAGGAGGACGAGGTTCGCGGATTTGGAATTCCCGATCTTCTTGGCCGTCTTGTCCGCGTCGAGTGCGAAGAGTTGCCGTCCTCGGGTTGGCTTGTCCTGGGTCGGACGGTTGACAACAATCCATGCATCGGGCCCGAGGAAGGCCTCGTGGTCTGCGATGCTCTCCGGCTTCAGGGCGAGAAGAACATTCCCGTGCCCTGGGCGGATCATGGGGCTGGAAAAGCTCCCCACCTTGAGATGGGAGACGACCGTCCCCCCTCTCTGCGCCATGCCGTGCGTCTCCGATGTGAAGACGGGGAGACCTTTGCGGATGGCCGCTTCAGCCAGGAGGCTCGTCACAAAAAGGACGCCCTGGCCACCAATGCCGCCCACGAGGATCTGCTGCTTTGCGCGTTCTTTCATCGGTGTTCTTCGTTTCTCTGGATGTTGTTCTTCGGGCATACGTAGGTGCACACACCGCATTCGATGCAGAGGAGGGGGTCCACGTGCACACGTTTGTCCGCTTCGTCCAGGAACAGGGCAGGGCACTCGAAATGGTCGATGCAGTAGCCGCATCCGTCACAGTCCTCATCGATGCGGACCGCGACTCGCTTTGCCCTTTTCTTGTCGCCCGAGGTCGCCAGCGGGCAGGGGTGCCTCGCCACGACGACGGCGGGCCCGTGCTCCCGGCTGTGCTGGACGGCTTCTCGAACCATGGCGACGAACTTGTCGACCTTGTACGGATCCACGACGCGGCAAAATGTGACGCCACACCCCCGAACCAGGCTTTCGATTCTCACCGCCTGCAGAGGCTCGCCTCCCGCCCCCTTGCCGGTGGCAGGGGTAGGCTGATTTCCGGTCATCGCGGTCGTGCCGTTGTCCAGGATGACCAGCACAAAGGCCGCCTTCTGGACGACCCCGTCAATCAGGGCGGGGACGCCCGCGTGAAAGAAGGTGGAGTCTCCGATCGTTGCCACGATGTCCCGAGGCCTTTCCTCTCCCTTGAATGCCTGATAGAACCCTGCTGCCTGCCCGACCGCCGCGCCCATACAGAGCACCGTATCTACAGCTCCCAGGTTCAACCCGAGGGTGTAGCATCCGATGTCGCTCGTGTAGATCCCTCGCGGGGCGGCCTTCTTTATGGCGAAGAAGGCCGCCCGGTGGGGACATCCGGCGCAGAGGGTAGGGCGTCTCCCCGGGGGGGCGCTTGCGGAGGTGCCGGCGGTCGGTACGTCCCCGAACTGCCCTACGATTCGCTGGATCGTCTCTGGAAGCAGCTCGCCAACCCGCGGGACCGCATCCGTCAGCTTTCCGCGTACCCGTTCCCGATGTGCGAGCTGCATCTCGATGACGGGCATCGTTTCCTCCAGGACGAGGATCTCCTCGTACGTGCGTAGCAGGTGCGATCGAAACCGTTTGTGAAGGGGATAGGGCTGGAGAACCTGATAGAAGGGGAGTCGATTCCAGAGCCCCAGATCCTTGAGGATTTCGGTCGCATGTGCGGCGGCGACGCCCGATGCAATGACCGCCTTCTTC
>JAQYVQ010000632.1 GCA_030145435.1 Syntrophobacteria bacterium
GGGCCCGGGCCTGCCGGAAATCGCCTCTTTGTAAGCCCGTACCACCGTTTCGAGGGCGGTGTCCGGCCGGGTGACGAGGGCGGCCTTCTTGCAGATGGGCTTGACGACCTGTGTGAACTCCTCCGGGCCGTAGCGGTAGCATTCCTCGAAACAGCCCTTGTCGAACCACTGGGTCGGGCCGGCGCCTGCGATGATCAGCATGGCAGAGGATTCATAGAAGGCATTGGCCAGGGCTGCGCAGATGTTCATGTTGCCCGGGCCCACCGTGGTGAAGACCACCGGCAAGGGCGGCCTCCGACGCACCCTCCAGTAGCAGTCGGCCAGGTGGACAGCGGCGTCTTCTGCGTTTGTCTTGATTCCCCGGATCTTGCTCTCGTGCTCGACCGCATCGAGCATGGCCCAGTTTCCGTGACCATTGTAGCCGGCGGCGATTTCGACCCCGGCCTGCTCGAGAAAACGTACGATGGCTTTCGCGACTGTCAATTTCATGGTCCTTTGCCCCTTCTCTGGTTTCGTATGCCTGGATGTTGCCGGGGAGTATATAGGTAGGGAAGAAGCGGGTCGAGTCGGCGGTCTTTCTTCTGGAACAGAAAGGGCCACATCCGCGAAGGATGAATTTCAGCTTCTGTAATTCAACATTGTAAGCAAAGGACCTCATTCCCTGCCTCTGCCCGTCCCAGGTGCTCCCCCCTGCATCAACCCGACAGGGGACTGCTCCCCCTTTTTGCTGCCGGTCCGGGTCTTTCCCTCGATTTGTTCATGTTGAATCAACATGGCGGGACGGATGGCACGTTCGTTGCTGAGGGAGAGGGCTACAATACGGATTCAGGGTCCCTTCCGAGAGCAAGGAAGGGCGAAGACAACCTCTAAGGGATCAAGGGGGTAGGATATGGAACTCTTTCGAGGGATTCTCTCCGTGTTTGTGCTGTACCTCATCGCTGGAACCATTCTGGTTCTGGGCATCCTCGTCGAAAGCGATAGGGGACCCACTTCTTCTGTGTGATGCGGCGCTTCAGTCGCCGGCGATCGAGTCCGTGCCAATACTTCCTCCATCTACCTCTATGTAGTTTCCCTTATCCACCATCGGGCAAACATCCCGCGCCCAACGATCTATGTCGTTGAATCCTGCCTGAAACAAGTTGGCGGGAGTGCGGAAATGTAACCCCATTGTGTCCATTCTCGGGGAAGTCGTGACGATTCCCGTACCCGCCCTGGGTGATTTCTCTCGCCGGAACCTTCGACATACAGGTCTCTTTGGGGGTCTTGATTCGGTCCCCGTTCAGAGGGTAGTGGGGTTGCCGTGGAGGTGCTGGAGATGCGCTTCGGAAGGCAATACAAGCAACCATATTAACATTTTTCGCCTGAAAACAAGGACTTCCAGCGGTTCCATCGGCTGTTCCGGGCGGGCGCCTCCCCTCGGCCGGAGGGAGATGGAGCGGAAGCGCGGTTCTCCCGTAGCAACCCGCCTCGGTAATGAAGCCCAGCTACGATCCATTCGCACCCAAGGCCTCTGGTCCGGTTTTTGCAATTCTTGACATACTAAGTTGGTAACAGGCAGATCCTTGTTCCCATATCGAATGGCAAGCAGACACGAGACATGGTACGAGGAACCGGGATGAGTACAGCCGCAAGCGCGATAGAGAACCTGCTCTCAAGATCCCGTTCGGGGAATCCTTCTCCGCAGAAGGACCGCCGTCGCGCCAAACGACATCGAGTGGACATGCCTGCCAGGTTCAGGATCTATCTTCCTTCGCAACCAGAGCATTCCTCTACCGAAATCTCCGCACAAGTGATCGACCTCTCCCGGATGGGAGTAGGCCTTCTGGCTGACAGCGTCGAGAATGGGGGCCTGCATATCATGCACCCCTGGCCGGCCACATCTGAGCAATGTCTACTGGAAATCCAAGTCCTGTGCGGCAAGACACCCGTGACACTGCAAGGCAAAGCTGCCTGGTACTCACAGCACGAAGACAAGAAGCCCTTTAGGTTTCGGATCGGGATCGAACTCCTGGACCTCACCGTGGAGTTGAAAGAGAGAATTCGAGAGTTGATCGATCTGAAGGCCGGAAAGGACATTTCTCGTCCTGAGCCCGATTAGGGTCCTTGTACTCTGAGACGGAGCGTCAGCGTTCTCCCGGTATCCTACAGAATCTCCCTCTCTGCCAACGTTCGACCCACAGGGATTCCAGCAAGGAGAGGCTTCCATGGTGGCGAGAAACAGGAACAAGTGTTCGTACATCGTGCTTCTTGTCTGCTTCGCCCTCCTTGCGCCGATGGCCGACACGGGGGCACAGCAGGAACACACGTGGCAGGGGAGAGGTCAGGACATTGATGAGGAGCGGTGGAGTGAGGGGTCGGAGAGGCTCAACCGCCTCAAGTTCGACAGGGAGGGGAGTTGGCAGGCAACGGAACAGGGGGACACATCCGAGGGTGAGCCCATTGACCAGAAGCCTCCGAGCGTTCAGAGTCTCCGGCGGGAGGGGGAGAAGAGACAGCGGGCCGAACAACTCGCCTGGAAAAAACGTGCGAAAGAGATTCAGAACAAGTGGGGGAGCGTCAGGGAATCCAGCCCCACCGTGTGTATCGAGTATACGAAGGACAACGATGCCTTCGGCGGGATCGACTTCGGAAGAGGCTTTCTCGAGGTCGGTGCCATCGCTCCCGTCTTCTTTCAGGATGCGCCCGTACGGATCGAGCAACTCCTGTCGGAGAGGCTGTCCTTTCTGTTGCGGGGGCAGAGCCTTCCCGGCGTACGTGACCTGGAAGGCCAGATCCGGATGCCGGGCACAGGCCGCATGATCACGCAGGCGGAGGTCCAGGAATTCTCCCGGTATATGGTGCGATCCGGGGAGCCGCCTCATAGCTACACGGCCCCGGATGGCGTGAGGCGAATGCGCAAGCAAATCAAACTCGAATTCGTCCCGGACCACCTGCAGGCCCGGGTGCGCCAGTATCTCCCCTACGTGCAGAAGGCTGCGCGAATTTACGAGGTTGCGCCGGAACTCATCCTTGCCGTCATCCAGACAGAGTCTGTCTTCAATCCCCGTGCCGTACCCCATGCCGGCGCCGTAGGCCTGATGCAACTCGTTCCCCACTCCGGGGGGCTGGAGGCCAGCAAGCTCGTCTACGGCGAGCCGAGACTCCTGACCCGGGAGGAGCTCTCCCGGCCGGACCAGAACATCGAACTCGGTGCAGCCTACCTGCGCATTCTGCTGAGAAGACATTTCAGTGAGTACAGGACGGAGCCCAGAAAGCTTCTCTTCCTGGTTATTGCGAGCTACAACTGCGGGCCCCGACGGGTGAAGACGGCCCTCGGAGAGCAGGACATAAGAAGCCTCAGCTCCGCCGAACTCTACGATCTCCTGCTGCGTGTAGTGCCTCGCGAGACCCAGGTGTATCTCCAACGAGTCGTCCAGAACATGAAGCAGTACAGATCGATCACGGGCAGAAACCCGTCGATGAGGTTTGTCATTGCGGACTTCTCAGGACCAAGCCTCGTTCATCTTCTGCTGTAAGGGGTACCTGCTCTCCTCCTCCTCCTTCTTCTTTCTTTCCTATGGTCTCTCGCTTGCGCCTCGTCGTAGCCTTGTGCCTCCCTCACGCTTGCGCTACGATAGCCGGACCGGATGGCGCTTACTTCCCCGGAATGGAAGGACACCATGAAGGAAAACGTGCAGATCTGGAGAGACGAGAACGGGATTCCCCATATCGAAGCGGACAACGAGCCGGACCTCTACTGGGGCATGGGGTACGTGCACGGTACGGATCGTGCCATGCAGATGCTCTTCATG
>JAQYVQ010000508.1 GCA_030145435.1 Syntrophobacteria bacterium
GAACGTTCCCCTCGACCGCTCGATCAAGAGACGGATAGTGCGGACCTTTCTCCCGCACCCCTGCCCGAAAAGGACGTGAAAGAAGAGGTCGATTATCTGGAAGAAGTCATCCGGATCATCATGAACGCGACCGGATATGAAAGGGATGAGATCGAACCCGATATGGACCTCCGGAAGGATCTCGCCATCCGTTCGAGCCGTATGCCCGTAATTATGGACGGGGTCGAGCGACAATTCGGAATAACGATCAATGTCGAAGATTTCATGGACAAGCGAACGGTGAAGGAAATTGCCGACGGCATCGAAGCATTGGCGGACAAAACCGGCCGGAAGGGGTCGGTCGAAGGATCGCCTGACACCCCTCTCGTGGACACGGCGGGCGAATCTGCTGTAAAAGACCCCCCTCAAAAAGAATCGCTCAAGCGGCTGATCCTGGAAGAGGCAGAGCTTCCTTCTACCGCTTTAAACCCACTCACGCTCGCGCCGGATCAGGAGGTGGCGGTGCTCGGAACGCATCCCGGGTCTGCTCTTGCTGCTGACCTGTCCCGCCTCATAAAAGAGAGGTTTGGTGCCCACACGCTGCATTTGGACTGTCTGGGCTCGGGCAAAGACGGCACATTCGATTTACGCACTTCGGAAGGTGCCCATAACGCTGCGCAGAAGCTCAAGAAGGCACAATCCCTGGCAGGTCTTGTCCTGGTTATAGAAGGCGAGCCGGAATCGGTTCTGTCGGGAACAGAGGACACCGTGGCCTTTCTCACCGGGTTCTTCGGATGTTTACAGCGCCTCATGAGTTCTAAAAACAGGATTTTTTGTCTGAGCCTGATGCAAGATGTTGCCCCACACACATCTGAAGCGGTGACCGGAGAAGGCATTCTGGGCATGTTTCTGGCAGCGGTCCAGGAGTACCCCTCCATGTTGTTTCGAAGTGTGGCGCTGGATACCCGCACGGACTTAAAAAGCGCCCTGGACGGTATCCTGGATACCGGGAACCCGATTGTTCAACTGATCTACCACGACCAGGAGGCTTTTTCCACCAAAGCCATTGATGCGCCATTCTCTTTAAAGAGCGAGCCCCAACTTGAACTGGGCGCCGGAGATGTGGTCGTGATTTCAGGCGGCGCCAAAGGTGTTACCTATCGTATCGCCCGGGCTCTCGCCCCCTTCAAGGCCCGGGTTGTGCTGCTAGGGAGAACCGAAATGGATCCCGCCGCAGCCTATGGCACCCTCCGCAGTCTCAATGATCTTCCCGAAAAAAAATCCGACCGCAAGGGCGACCAACCGCAAGGTGAAAAGTCAAGCGATCTGGCAGCTCTGGATATCGCCCGCAACGTGTCCCGGCTTTCCGCTATGGGACTCAAGGCCTCATACCACTGCTGTGACGTTGCCGATCCTCACAGTGTGACCCGGACGCTGGAACAGGTGGCAAAGCGATACGGTCGGATAGACGGAATCATTCACGGGGCCGGCCTCATCCGGGACGCCTTCATGGAGTCAATGACCCCCGAGGACTTTAAACAGGTCGTGGAGGTAAAGCTCCTGGGTGCCTGGAATCTTTTCCGCGCCTCCAGAGACCGCGGTCTGCGATTTTTTGCTGGGCTCTCTTCCATCGTGGCCATCCAGGGCAACATCGGTCAGGTCAACTACTGTGCTGCAAACCGGTCGTTTTCCGCCCTGTTGCGCTCATTTTCGGCCTCCACTGAGGGTCTGGTTTCAAAAGCCCTGATGCTGCCGCCCATCGAGGGAACAGGTATGGCCGAAGACCCGGAGGTCAAGACGCTCATGAAGCTCAAGGGGCTGGAATCCGCCTTTGTTCACGCAGACGAGCTGGCCCAGATGTTCTGCCGCGAACTGTTTTTGGGCTCGCCCCGACAGTCCTGGGTTTTACTGGCCCGTACCTTTCCAGCGGTCAAGGGAACCCTGGTCGAACCGGCGGAATCTGATGAGGAAGCATCGAGAGTTTCTTTGGGCGGCGTCCGTCTCCGGCAGAGGGATTTCCCCATGATCGGAGCCGTGGACGAACTGGATCTTGAAGAAGGCAAACTGGTTGCCAGACGAACCTTTTCTCATACCGTTGACCTCTGGCTGGAGGATCACAAACCCTTCAAGTTCCTCAAGCACGCTCTGGTCTCAGGGATCATGGCCGTGGAAACCTTCATGGAGTCCGCCCGTTTACTCTATCCACACCTGCGTGTGCTCGGTGTACGGCAGTTGAAATTCGAAGACATCCTGGAATGTCCCCAGGGTATGGAGCGAGAAGGTCGAATCGTTTGCCGAAAAGTTGAGGATTTGGGGAAAGAGGTCCGCTGTGATGTCCGGCTATCCAGTGCGGACATATCTCCTTCAGGACGAATACTGGACAACTGGTCCACAAACTACCAGGGGCAGATCATCCTCGGGCCACGAACAACATCCCTACCCCCTTTGCCGGAGTTCGAAGTCAGAACGAATGAGTTGGACACACGGCCCATGGAATCCCCTGAAATCCAGGAGGTCTACGAAGAGCGTACCGGCCTCAAGGGTCGATACCGCGTACTTGAGAGGATCCACGGCACCGGACCCGGAGTCGTGAAAGGCACCATGGTTTACCGCGAACAAAAAGATTTGGCCGGTTTGGACCGGTTCCGTTACCAGTACTCACCCTATCTTATGGAAGCGCTGATGCACCTTTTCGCATTCTACCCTGCCATCCGGCAAGAGGAAGACGCCTGGAATCTGATCCCCGCCGGCATGAAGGAGATGCGTTTTACCCGTCTCGCCCGGAATGAAGAGAACTGCACGCTCGAAGCACGGCTCCACTCCCATAATGATCAGGGTTTTACATGGGACGCCCGCGTCGTTGACGATAGCGGCATCACCATCCTGCAGGTTCTTTCTCTGCGGATGAATCGATTTGGCCAATAAGAGGAGGCCAGGCCTATGAGCGTGACATACCGGGCACCCGCCTCACACCCTCGGAATCAGGATCATATCGAGCTCGGAACGATACACACCCTGGCCGGTCTTGTGCCGGGGGATTCCGTGGTCTTTGCGTTCACTCAATCGAGGCGTGGAGCAAGAACTTGCCTTGCCTTTATGCTGATGCGTGCGTTGGCGAGACTCGATCCGCGCTGGTGCATCCCTTCCGGTAAAAACACCCATACCCTTCAAAAAAACGCTCTTGGAAGGCCATGCCTTCTTATAGGGGATAAACCTGGACCATCTTTGTCCTTCAGCCATGGTGAGGGACGGATCTGGGCGGCCATGTGCG